>NZ_AP019654.1:2700000-3000000 GCF_009938205.1 Vibrio panuliri
CTGGCTTATCCGCTTCTTCTGCTGGCTTTTCAACCGCTTCTTTCATGCTTAGACGAACACGGCCCTGACGGTCAATCTCAAGTACTTTAACTTGAACTTCTTGGCCTTCAGTTAGGTAGTCAGAGACTTTCTCTACACGCTTCTCAGAGATTTGAGAAATGTGTACTAGACCATCTTTACCTGGCAGTACAGTAACGAATGCACCAAAGTCAGCTAGACGAGCAACTTTACCAGTGTAGATGCGACCTACTTCAACTTCAGCAGTGATCTCTTCGATACGACGGATAGCTTCTTGCGCCGCTGCACCTTCAGTTGCTGCGATCTTGATTGTGCCATCATCTTCGATTTCGATAGTTGTACCAGTCTCTTCAGTTAGAGCACGGATAACTGCACCACCTTTACCGATAACGTCTTTGATCTTCTCAGCGCTGATCTTCATTGTGTGAATACGCGGAGCGAACTCAGAGATATCTTCACGAGCACCAGAGATAGCTTCATCCATTACAGATAGGATGTGCTTACGTGCACCTTGCGCTTGGTTAAGAGCAATTTGCATGATCTCTTTAGTGATACCTTCGATCTTGATGTCCATTTGCAGTGCAGTGATACCAGTGTTAGTACCTGCTACTTTAAAGTCCATGTCACCTAGGTGGTCTTCGTCACCAAGGATGTCAGAAAGAACAACGAAGTCGTCGCCTTCTTTCACTAGACCCATTGCGATACCTGCAACAGACGCTTTGATTGGCACACCCGCATCCATAAGTGCTAGAGAAGTACCACATACAGAAGCCATTGAAGAAGAACCGTTAGATTCAGTGATTTCTGATACTACACGTACTGTGTATGGGAACTCATCTACAGATGGCATTACTGCAGCAATACCACGCTTAGCAAGTTTACCGTGACCAATTTCACGACGCTTAGGAGAACCTACAAAACCAGTTTCGCCTACACAGTATGGAGGGAAGTTGTAGTGTAGTAGGAAGTGGTCTTTACGCTCACCAGTTAGCTCGTCGATGATTTGAGCATCGCGCTGCGTACCAAGAGTCGCAGTAACTAGAGCCTGAGTTTCACCACGAGTAAATAGTGATGAACCGTGAGTACGTGGAAGAACACCAGTACGTACGTCTAGCGCACGAACCATGTCTTTTTCACGACCATCGATACGAGGGTTACCAGCAATGATGCTGCGACGTACCACTGTCTTCTCTAGGTCGTGGAAGATAGTGTGGATTTCTTTGGTGTTCGCTTCTGGATCTTCAGCAAGTAGCACTTCGTTTACTTCACCAGCGATCTCGTGGATGCGGTCGTAACGAGCCATCTTCTCTGTGATTTGGTAAGCTTCAACAAGTTTAGCTTCTGCTAGTTCAGCAATCTTGTTTACAAGCGCAGTGTTCTCTTCAGGAGCAACCCAGTTCCAAGCAGGAGTCGCAACTTCAGCTTTGAATTCGTTGATTGCTTTGATAACAGCTTGCTGTTGATCGTGACCAAACACTACTGCTGATAGCATTTCTTCTTCAGTTAGGTTGTCAGCTTCTGACTCAACCATTAGTACTGCAGATTCAGTACCCGCTACAACTAGGTCTAGCTTAGAAGTTTCTAGCTCAGTGTTGCTTGGGTTAAGAACTAGTTGGCCGTCGATATGACCAACACGTGCTGCACCGATAGGACCGTTGAACGGAATACCAGAGATAGCAAGCGCTGCAGATGTACCAATCATTGTTGGGATATCTGGTTGAACGTTAGGGTTTACAGACATTACTGTCGCAATAACCTGAACTTCATTTTTGAATGCATCTGGGAATAGAGGGCGAATTGGACGGTCGATTAGACGAGCAGTCAGTGTTTCACCTTCAGAAGGACGACCTTCACGCTTGAAGAAACCACCTGGAATTTTACCTGCTGCGTAAGTACGCTCTTGGTAGTTTACAGTTAGTGGGAAGAAATCTTGACCTTCTACCGCTTCTTTTTTACCTACTACAGATACGAATACCGCAGTATCGTCCATAGTAACCATAACAGCTGCCGTCGCTTGACGTGCAATTACGCCAGTTTCTAGAGTAACCGTGTGGTTACCGTACTGGAACGTTTTAACAACTGGTTTTTCGAACATTGTTAATCCTTGTTTCTAAGCAAAGCTCAGAGTATGTAAGTTATTTCCCAAGGCATTACGAATCGCGACTAGTGAAAAGAAACTGCTGTAAGTTCCCTTTTAATAGTCGCGACCTTTTGGTCGACGTGGTTGACTGTAATGCAATGAGCTATCGAGAAAATCCCGAAACGAGATTTCGCCGTGCGTAGTATAACGGCATTCGTTGAGTTTGGCTAAATTTAGCCAACAAAAAAGGGGCATATAGCCCCTTTTCTGACAAACTGCTAAGCAGTCGCTTATTAGCGACGTAGACCTAGACGAGCGATTAGGTCTTGGTAACGACCTAGATCTTTACCTTTTAGGTAGTCTAGAAGCTTACGACGGCGAGAAACCATGCGTAGTAGACCACGACGGCTGTGGTGATCGCCTTTGTGAGCTTTGAAGTGACCTTGTAGGTGGTTGATAGAAGCAGTTAGTAGTGCTACTTGTACTTCTGGTGAACCAGTGTCGCCTTCGCCACGTGCGTAATCTGCAACGATTGCTGCTTTAGTTTCTGCATTCAGAGACATAATTCTCTCCTAAATAAGAGTAGGTTAATATTTGTACCAGCCAATCTCTGATTCAGCCGGTACGAGGAGCGCGAATTATAGGGTATGTACAGAGGTTAAGCAATAGATTTTGCAAAGCTAGGCTTAGCAAAAAGAACGCGAAGCGAGCTTCGCTTTGAGAGTAGAGAATGTAAAGCTGTGCTTTGCTTCGAGAGTATAGAAATGTGAATAGGGAACGTTCAGTAACATGCTCAACTCATAGTAAGTATCAAATGCCCTACCCCCGCCTCTCGAATCGCGATTCTCAACTCTCGAAACTCCGCGTGAGCCGTGCGTTCCCATTCCCACCGTTTCTGGTACACTTACGCCATCAAAATCTAGCTATCTGAACAAACAGGATTCTCTATGAAAATCGGTATCATCGGCGCGATGGAACAAGAAGTTGCCATCCTTAAAGGCTCTATCGACAACTGCCAAGAAGTCACCAAAGCAGGTTGTACTTTCTTCTCTGGCCAACTAAACGGTGTTGAAGTGGTGCTACTTCAGTCTGGTATCGGTAAAGTGTCAGCGGCTGTCGGTACCGCTATCTTGCTTGAACAATACCAACCAGATGTTGTGATCAACACAGGTTCTGCCGGTGGTTTTGACTCAAGCCTAAACTTAGGTGACGTGGTTATCTCAACTGAAGTTCGCCACCACGATGCCGACGTTACTGCATTTGGTTACGAAATTGGTCAAATGGCGCAACAACCAGCGGCATTTATCGCAGACGAGAAACTGATGGATGTAGCCGAGCAAGCATTGGCACAAATGGAAGGTACGCACGCAGTACGCGGTCTAATTTGTACCGGTGATGCTTTTGTGGCGAGCGCAGAGCGTCAAGCATTCATTCGCACCCACTTCCCTTCTGTTATCGCAGTAGAGATGGAAGCGGCAGCCATTGCCCAGACTTGTCATCAGTTCAAAGTTCCATTTGTAGTCGTTCGTGCTATCTCTGACGTTGCAGACAAAGAAGCGGGTATGAGTTTTGATGAGTTCCTGCCACTTGCAGCAAAAAGCTCATCAGAAATGGTGGTGAAAATGGTTGAGCTATTAAAAGCTTAATCACTCAGTAAGCAGACTCTGATTCTCATGGACGATATTATTAATCAACTGCTTGCTCACAGTGCGCTTCTGGTTCTATGGGGCGCACTGCTTTGCAACTGGTTACTTCCTTTTCCCAGAGAAGCTCATCCAGCCATTTTGTGGCACAAATTCGCACAGCTGCTGGCAAGCAAAGTAAACTCACCAACCCATTATTCACAAAGTTTGATTTCAGGCACCTTAGCTTGGCTGTTGATGATGTTGCCAATGTTATTGGTACTTGGGGCATTAAAAACGCTTGTTTGGCAGCCACAACTATACGAGCTTGCGTTTCTTCTCCTTGCGCTTGATTGGCGTAATAACGACAAGTTTGCTAATCAGTTTACCCAGCGCCTTGCCGAAGAAAATTCATCGGCAGCCAAATTGCTCCTCGCCCCTCTCGTTAACCGTTCTACCGATACCTTATCTTTACTTGGGCTTGGCAAAGCGGGTTGTGAAACCTTAATCATGAGTTACGGACGCAATGTGGTCGCCGTGCTATTTTGGTACGCCATTGGCGGCGGGATTGGCGCCTTTATGTATCGAATGGCAATGGAGCTCGCTCGTGCTTGGTCTCCATCACGACCACAATTTATGCCATTTGGTATTCCAGCAATCAGAGCACTTGCCGTACTAGACTTTATCCCGCTGCGCCTCTTCGCACTGCTTGTCTTAGCGGGTAATGGCGCGAGCAATATTCTTACTCTGATTAAGCAGCAAGCTGCCTCATGGCCTCTGCCAGGACCTTCTTGGTTGCTAATTGCTTGCGGAGGTAAACTGGAATTATCATTAGCGGGCCCTGCTATTTATAGCGGCAAAAAAGCGGTACGCGCTAAGCTCGGCGGGCGTATTGCCCCCGCGGCTCTTCACTTTGCCCAATTACGTAAACTACTCATCAATCGTTTGTGGTTGTGGGTCGTCATTCAAAGCCTAGTCATGGGCGTCATATACCAAGGATTATAATGATTCGCATAGCTATACTGCTTCTATCTGTCAGCTTTTCTCTTCATGCGCAAACGATTGAGCGAGTCATTAGCTTAGCGCCCTCGGCGACCGAACTTGCCTATGCAGCGGGGTTAGGTGACAAACTGATTGCCGTTAGCGAGCGCTCTGATTACCCAGAGTTTGCTAAGGATTTAGAAAAAGTAGCCAACTATCAAGGGCTCAACATTGAACGAATCATAACCCTTCAGCCCGATCTTATCGTCGCATGGTCATCGGGCAATCCCAGTAAAGATTTGGCTAAGTTGCGTCAGTTCGGTTTTACGATTTATGAGTCGAATGCAGCGACATTGGAAGACATCGCCGTCAATATAGAAGAATTAAGCCAATACGCAGATGATCCAAGCTATGGCGAAAAAAATGCTCGTGAGTTTCGTCAGTCATTAGAACAACTTAAGCAGAAATATCATACGGAGCAATCTGTCAGCTACTTTTACCAGCTAAGTGAAAAGCCAATCATCACTGTGGCTAAGGGACATTGGCCGAGTGAAGTTTTCTCTTTTTGTGGTGGCGTCAATGTCTTTGCCAATAGTGCGGCATCTTATCCACAAGTGGGGCTAGAGCAGGTTCTACTGGCCAATCCCGAGGTAATTTTTACTTCTCGCCATGCCATCGAAAACTCGAAAATGTGGCAACCATGGCATGCACAGTTACAAGCATTACACAACCAGCACATTTGGACTTTGCAGTCCGACTGGATTAACCGACCAACGCAACGAACGCTGCTCGCGATAGAGCAAGTTTGTGAGCGATTCGAAACAGTCAGACAAAAGCGTTAACGGTTGCGTTGATTATCTCGTACTATGCTGCGCCGATTTTCATGACAACATACGTACCTAAGCGTCTACGGCTACTTGGGTATTAGCACAACATTTTTATTATAACTATTGAGATCCTAACAACATGGATTCCTTGTTAATTTATTTAGTTGACCAATTTGGCACTGCCATTTTTGCAATTTCTGGGGTTCTACTCGCTGGGCGACTTAAAATGGACCCTTTTGGGGTGATTGTTTTAGCCAGTGTGACGGCAATAGGTGGCGGCACCATTCGAGATATGGCATTAGGTGCCACACCGGTATTCTGGATCACTGATACCAACTATTTATGGGTTATCTTTATTACTTGTTTGGCGACAATGCTTATTGTTCGTCGACCTAAACGTCTAGCTTGGTGGATTTTGCCGGTTTGTGATGCGGTAGGGTTGGCGGTATTTGTTGGTATTGGTGTCGAAAAAGCGATGATGTACCAAGACTCAGCGTTGATCGCCATTATTATGGGCGTGATCACTGGCTGTGGCGGCGGCATTATCCGCGATGTACTCGCTCGTGAAGTCCCCATGGTACTTAGAAGTGAAGTTTACGCGACGGCATGCATTATTGGCGGGGCATTCCACACCACCGCACTGGCAATGGACTACAGCAACGATACCGCATTTCTAGTTGGGGTGATCTCAACGCTCGTTATTCGACTAGGAGCCATTCGCTGGCATTTATCATTGCCCATTTTTGCCTTGAATCGCTAGATAGAACCCACTGCGTTTTACGCAGTGCTTGGTAAGCCATTTATCGGCATTCCCAATTCCCGTATCCATTAAAAAAGGTCGCTTTCGCGACCTTTTCTCTATTTCTGAACTTTTCTCAGCACTTGCTTCAAGGCTTCAAAATCATTCGCGAGATCTTCTGATAGCAGTTCCATCGCAGCATGTTTCGCGAGTGGCGCAGGCAGTTCGATATCGCTCTGCAAAATATCATCAACGACTTCTTTGAACTTAGCAGGATGAGCGGTGCATAAGAACAGCCCAGTTTCACCTTCAGCAAGCTGCTCTTCAAGTACACGGTATGCTATCGCACCATGTGGCTCACACAGATAACCGAGTTGATTTAGCTCGCGTACTGATGCGGCACTCTGCTCGTCTGTAACAGCGCCTTTACCCAATGTATCTAATCCCCAGCCTTTCAGCTGACAAAGCTCTTCAATACGCGGCCAGTTATTTGGCTGGCTGACATCCATTGCATTCGATGTCGTTGCGATAGTCGGCTTAGGCTCCCATTGTCCAGTGGCTAAGTAGCGCGGCACTGTATCATTGACATTGGTTGCGGCGATAAAGCGTTTAACTGGCAAGCCCATCGCTTTGGCTAATAGACCGGCGGTTAAATTACCAAAGTTGCCACTTGGTACAGAGACCACAAGGTTTTCACGCTGCTGCTTAGTCAGTTGTGAAGCCGCCTCAAAGTAGTAGCAAATCTGCGCCATTAGGCGGCTAATGTTGATTGAGTTTGCTGAGTTTAAACCAATCTCTTGGCGTAACTGTGCATCATCAAAGGCTTGTTTCACTAGTGCCTGACAAGCATCGAAGTCACCATCAATAGCAACAGTGTGGATATTCTTACCTAGAGTACAAAAGAGCTTTTCTTGTAATGGGCTGATCTTGCCTTTCGGATACAAAATCACCACATTAATATCTTCCATGCCATAGAATGCATGAGCAACCGCAGCGCCTGTGTCGCCGGAAGTTGCAGTCAAAATCGTGATCTTTCCACCGTCAGAAACTGCGGCAAGAGACTGGGCCATAAAACGGCCGCCAAAGTCTTTAAACGCTAATGTTGGACCGTGGAATAGCTCTAGCGCATATACGCCAGATTTAACCTGCTTAATAGGAGCAGGGAATTGAAATGCAGCATCAACCATGGCATTGACTTGCTCTGTTGCAAGTTCATCACCAATTAGAGCCGATAAAATTTTGGTGCTACGCGCGACAAAGTCTTCATCGAGCAGCGCATCAACATCATCAAACTGTGGGAGTTGTGATGGAAAAAATAGGCCTTGATTACGACCTAGCCCTTGGCGCACGGCTTGGCCAAAAGAGACTTGTTCATCATTTTCTTTAATATTATAAAGCTTCATAGCTCACTTCCTGTCACAATCGAACCTTGCTTATCTAAACGACAAACATGAACGAATCCTTCTTCATTTTGTACGTAATTTTGTTCGAGCCATCGAGCAACACGCTCCGCGATATCTTTCTCTTTGCAGATACTAAACAGCGTTGGTCCACTACCAGAGATCCCAGTAGCGAGCGCACCTGCTGATGTCGCGTATTGACGGGCATCAGCAAAACCGGGCAACAGTTTCTCACGATATGGTTCTGCGATCACGTCTTTGATCATTTTTGCAGCAAGTTCCGGTTGATTCGAATGGCAAGCATGGACGAATCCGGCAAGGTTGCGCCCGTGTGCAATCACGTCTTGGCGGCGGTATTGTGAAGGCAGAATAGCGCGAGCTTCTGCCGTGGAAACTTTAATCCCTGGGTAGGCCATTACCCAGTACCATTCATCAAAACACGGCACTTCTTGGCTGATAATCCCCAACTCTTCCAGCATTAACTGCAAACCACCAAGATAACACGGTGCGACATTATCGTAGTGCACGCCTCCGGAGATTCGACCTTCCATTTCTCCCATCAATGCCAGCAGTTCCATCTCATTCAGTGGCTCACCGTGGAATCGATTTAGGGCGTCTAGCGCAGCAACGATCGAACAAGCGCTCGAGCCTAACCCTGACCCTATCGGCATGTTCTTTTCGAGGGTCATTGCCACGGGCAATAACTCCTCACCTTTGCGGTCTAATTCGCGGGCAAAGACCCGCCAACAATCGTAAACAATATTCTCTTTAGGATCCGTCGGAAGCTTAGCAACAAAACTGCCCGCAGTATTTAGAGAAAAGGCATCACTGCCTTGACTGACCAATACTCGATCACCCAGTAACGTGCCGTCGATTGGCGAAACGGCGGCACCCAACACATCAAAACCAACACTGACATTACCAATCGACGCTGGTGCATACACCACTACATCCATACCACGACTCATGGTTATACCCCCAGTTTCCAGCCGAGTGTACGCATCACATCGGCAAACACGCCTGCCGCGGTGACTTCAGTACCAGCACCATAGCCACGCAACACTAGTGGGATTGGGTTGTAGTAACGGCTGTAGAACGCCAGCGCATTTTCACCATCTTTAATCTTAAACATTGGGTCATTCTCATCCACTGCCGCGATACTCACACGACATTGACCGTCTGCAATTTCGCCAACATAGCGCAATACTTTGCCTTCTTGACGAGCTTTTGCCGTTAGCTCTTGGAAGTAGGCATCCGCTTCCGGCAGGCGCTGCATAAACTCATCAACACTGCCTGAATCATCAAAGCCCGGTGGCAATGCTTGGTCGACAACGACGTCTTCTAGCTCCAACGCCATCCCCGCTTCACGCGCAAGGATAAGCAGCTTACGAGCTACGTCCATACCGGATAAATCATCACGAGGATCAGGTTCAGTAAAGCCATTATCTTTAGCAATGTTCGTCGCTTGGCTCAGGCTCATCCCTTCATCTAGCTTGCCAAAAATATATGAAAGTGACCCAGACAAGATGCCACTGAAACGCTCAAGCTCATCACCTGCAGCAATTAGGTTTTGCAGGTTCTCAATCACTGGAAGTCCAGCCCCAACGGTAGTTTCATACATCAACTTACGACGTGAGCTACGAGCGACATTACGTAATTGATGGTAGTAAGACATGCTAGCAGTATTGGCTTTCTTGTTTGGGGTTACCACGTGGAAACCTGCAGCAAGGAAGTCGGCATATTGATCGGCTATAACCTCACTGGAAGTACAGTCCACCAATACAGGGTTAATGATGTGGTTGCGTTGCACTAGTGACTTAAGGCTGGCAAGACTAAATTGCTCTGAGGCGCCATTTAGGCGGTCACGCCAATGTTCTAGCGGCAGCCCTTGACCATCGAGCAATACACCTTTGCTGTTCGCCAATCCACACACTCGCAACACGATGCCTTTATCTGCCAATTTTCCCTGTTGACGTTGGATCTGATCGACCAACTCACCACCGACACCACCAACACCGACGACAAATACATCAAGGAAATGTTTGGAGTTAAATAGGTTTTCGTGACAAGCCTTGATCGCTTCAGAAATTTTACCTTCAGGGATAACCGCAGAAATCGCTCGCTCAGAAGATCCTTGCGCGATGGCCACAATATTAACGTTAACCTCTGCCAATGATGCGAAGAACTGCGATGCAACCCCGCGTGACGTGCGCATACCGTCTCCGACTAGCGTCACGATAGCAACGTTATCAATGTATTCAACTGGCTCAAGTAACCCATCTTTCAACTCGAGTTCAAAGGCTTCTTTCAGTGCCAGCTCTGCACGAGCTTTGTCTTCAGCTTCAATACAGAAGCTGATGCTGTATTCAGAAGATGATTGTGTAATCAGTACAATTGATACGCCAGCTGATGACATCGCCCCAAAAACTCGGCTTGCCATACCGACCATGCCCTTCATGCCAGGTCCTGAAACGTTAACCATGGTCAGGTCATTCAGTGTCGTAATACCTTTAATCGCCAGTTTGTCTTCACCGCTATCTTGACCAATCAGCGTGCCAGCACCTTGCGGGTTAAAGCTGTTTTTGATTAAGCATGGAATTTGGAACTGGGCAATGGGAGCGATGGTTTTCGGATGCAGTACCGAAGCACCAAAGTAAGAAAGCTCCATCGCTTCTTGATAACTCAATGATTTGAGTAAGCGCGCATCCGCCACTAAACGAGGGTCACAGTTATAAACACCGTCAACATCCGTCCAGATCTCACAACACTCTGCACGTAGACACGCAGCCAAAACTGCCGCCGAGTAGTCTGAGCCGTTGCGACCTAGCGTCACCAGCTCGCCTTTTTCATTACCAGCGGTAAAGCCGGGCATAATATTGACGTGGCCTTGTGGAAGCGGCTTCGCGCGGAAGTTCTCAGTCGACAGTTCTACATCAACTAACGCTTCAAGGTGTTCACCGCTCGCCAGTAAATACTCTACAGGGTCAATCAAGCTCGCAGCCTGCCCTTTCGCTTCTAAGACCGCTTTCATCAATTGAATTGAGACGCGCTCTCCTTTACTGATAATACGGGCGTTAACGTTGTCAGGACACATACCGAGCAACTTAATACCATTCACGAACTGGCGCAGTTGAGACAGTGACGCTTTGAGTTGATGGTTATAGCCACTAGGATCAAGATTCGGCAACGTTTGCTGAACTTCTGCCAATAGGCCGCGGAATAAATCCTCAATTTCAGCAATTTGCATTTCGGCATCACTGCCTTTTAGTGCAGCTTCAATCACTGCGACAAGTTTATTGGTGGTTTTGCCGGGGGCTGAAAGCACCACCGCGACTTCTTCTTGCTGTGCATTGTTGGCAATGATATCTGCCGCTCTCAAAAAGCGGTCAGCGTCCGCCAGTGATGAACCACCAAATTTTAAAACTCGCATCCCTTCCTCCGAATTCTCGATAAATTGGTATAAAAAAAGGCCTGTTCCATTTGGGATACAGGCCTTTTTTTGAATTTCTTACGCTTAGCAGCCTGCCCCAACGCGTGTCGTGTCGGTAATAATAATGGTTGTGGTCATTACGTTTAGGCTGTCAAATTGCATGGTTAAATATCTAATATGTGATTGCTTACTGATACGTTTACCTTATTTCCCAACATTTAGTCAACGAAAACTTTGTTTTTTAAGCTGAGAAATTACCCAAACTGGTGAGTTTATCGAGCAATTCTTGCTTGGAAACAGAACAGATATAGCAACTTTGATCATCTTTCGTTAAAAAACACACCTAGTTCTTTAGTTTTATGCTTTAATTGAGTATGCAGTGGATGTATAGACCAAGTAACATGGATTGAGGCGGCGTATGAAAAAACTAATTAGCCTGACTCTAGCCTTGCTTAGTTGCGGGGTGAGTGCTGCCGATCTTCCAAAACTGCAATTCACTCCAGATGAGTCTCCTCACAGAATGTTCCTATCAACCGACAGCAACAAGAACAGTTATGATTCTTGGACAATCGAAAGTGGGTATGCCTACAGTCTGTTTGACAAAGTCGACGTGTACGTGGGCACACGAATGGAGCAAAATAAAGAGAGTGGTTTTTTAAGCGGTTTAAGCTATCAAATCTCTCCCAAGCTATCGCTGAAAAGTTCGCTGCACTCTTATACCGATGAGAAAGCCCCACTAGGTCAAGAAAGTGGTATTGCCGCTGAAGTTTCAAGCCGTGTGCATCTTACTGAACATTTAGATTTGCACGCCACTCTCGATTATCAAGAGTGGCAGCAGGGTTTCGAAGTCGGTATCGGATTTCGTTTCTAGGGCCGTTAATTCCAGTTCAGCAATTCATTAGAAGTGAGTACGCCATTCCAGTCTGCGTAGATGTAATCGCCAGGCTTAATCAATTGATTACTGATGGTTAGCATCACATTGATTTCACCCGCTCCACGCTTTTCTGTCTTCAATGGACAAGTACCGAGAGCTTGAACACCTAGGTCCATTTCCGCGATCATTGCGGCATCACGAATCGCACCGTTGACAATTACGCCTTCCCAATTGTTTTCGATAGCGAGAATAGCCAGTTGATCGCCTAGCAAAGCGCGTTGACACGAACCATTGCCATCCACGACTAAAACTTTACCCGTACCATCACTTCCTAGTACTTCCCGTACTTTTGAATTGTCATGATAACAACGCACAGTGACAATCTGTCCCCAAAATGCGGTTCTATGCCCAAAGTTGCTTAGTGGTAAGTTTACGTAATTTATGTGACTTTCAAACTTGTCACAAATATCAGGTGTTATGTCTCTCATGTCTTCCTCCATGAATTGAAATTAATATCCTTATTTGATCCTATGTCGCCATTCCCCTAGGTTAATTTTTGTTCTATCTGGCAGGCAAGATAACAAATAGAGTTGGTCATCTTGAACAAAGTAGATAGCATTCTGCTGATATTTTTGTCCAAGCTCAATAGCTAAATTGATGGGAATTGGGCTGGCGAAACTCTCTTCACACCATGAGAAATCCACATTGCCTACCACAACAATGGCGAAATTATGTAGCGCCAGATCACACTGCAAACATCTATTTCTTATAAGGTTTTCTTGATCTGGTAGCCTCTGACTTTCCGGATTATTCGCCGTAACTATCACAAAATCGCCAGTTGGAATTGTATTTTCAAATTTGAAGTATGGATCACAGTAAGCTTTCCAAAAATGAGCATCTATCATCATATAACCAATATATTTACAACTGTCATTTACTATTAATATCTGTTACAAAGAATCTCTTGATATAAATCAACAAAGTGAATGGAATTAACATTTGAGCATTGTTAGCATGCTGTTAACTCTATAAAATCCGAGTCAAACGCCTAATAGTATGAATGAGGATAAGGAACCTCTTCTGAAAGAAAGTAACACCAAGGATGGCGGGCATGTAAAGAACGGTTTTTTTATAGTCTTTGGTTTATTGTCAAAATCAATTACCTGTAAGTAATGTTTTTGCCTAGAATTTATTCTATTAGCACATTTGTTTCACAAGTTTAGGTAACGCCAATGCAAACCCCGCAGATTCTTATCGTTGAAGATGAGCAAGTAACTCGTAACACACTAAAGAGTATTTTTGAAGCAGAGGGATACGCTGTTTTCGAAGCCAGTGACGGTGAAGAGATGCACCAGATTTTGACTGAAAGTCAAATCAACTTGGTGATCATGGATATCAACCTTCCAGGTAAAAATGGTCTGTTGCTAGCACGCGAACTTCGTGAGCAAGCTAACGTAGCACTAATGTTCTTGACTGGCCGCGACAACGAAGTCGATAAAATCCTTGGCCTTGAGATCGGTGCAGATGATTACATCACTAAACCATTTAACCCACGTGAGTTGACGATTCGTGCACGTAACCTACTAAACCGCTCAATGAACTCTAGCTCAGTTCAAGAAGAAAAGCGTAGCGTTGAAAAATACCAATTCAACGGTTGGGTGCTTGATATTAACAGCCGCTCATTGGTTAGCCCTGATGGCGATAGCTACAAGCTTCCTCGCTCAGAGTTCCGTGCACTACTGCACTTCTGTGAGAACCCAGGCAAAATCCAGACTCGTGCTGATCTACTGAAAAAAATGACTGGTCGTGAGCTTAAACCGCATGACCGTACTGTTGACGTAACTATTCGTCGTATTCGTAAGCACTTTGAATCAGTATCTGGTACACCAGAAATCATCGCGACTATTCACGGTGAAGGCTACCGCTTCTGCGGTGAGCTAGAAGATTAATCTTCAATTATTTTAAGAAAGGAGCCTAATGGCTCCTTTTTCATTTTCAGCGCTCTCGGAAGTAAAAAAAACGCCCATCGAAGATGAGCGTTTGATTGGGGTCTGCGTCAGGTTGAACTAACCTTTGCCACCTTTAATCGCGTTGATGATTTCACTGGTTGAACAGCCATCTTCAAAGTTAAGCACTTTAACTTCACCACCGTTAGCAATCACTTCTTTACCACCAGCAATCTCTTCTGGTTTGTAATCACCACCTTTAACCAATAAGTCAGGCAGAACTTCAGCAATTAAACGCTGCGGTGTATCCTCACCAAATGGAACCACCCAATCCACTGCACCAAGGCCAGCAAGAACGGCCATACGGCGATCTGTCGGGTTAACCGGACGACCAGGTCCTTTAAGACGTTTCACTGACTCATCCGTGTTTACAGCAACAATCAGGCGATCACCTAATTCTGCGGCGTGGTTAAGGTAAGAAACATGACCCGCATGTAGAATGTCGAAACAACCGTTCGTCATCACCACTTTCTCACCGCGTTCTTGTGCCTTTTTCACCGCTTCAATTAAAGCCGCTTCTGAAATCACACCAAAATCGGTGTCGTGGCTACCATGAATCGCTTCTGCCAGTTCAATAGTCGAAAGCGTTGATGTGCCTAGTTTACCCACAACAACACCCGCTGCAGCGTTAGCTAAAGCACATGCTTGATCTAGCGGTTTGCCAGCAGAAACAGAGGCTGCCAATACAGAAATAACCGTATCGCCCGCACCAGTTACATCGAACACTTCTTTGGCTTGAGTTGGTAAGTGGAACGGCTCTTGTCCACGACGGATCAACGTCATGCCATTTTCACTGCGTGTCACCAACAGCGCTTCGAAGTCATACTGTTCAATCAGACCGAGCGCTTTATCAATCAAATCTTGTTCTGATTTAACTTTACCCACTACCAGTTCAAATTCAGCCATGTTTGGCGTCAACAGCGTTGCACCACGGTAGCGTTCAAAATCTGCCCCTTTAGGGTCGATGAATACTGGAACATTTGCTGCACGAGCTTTTTGAATAAACTGTTGCACGTGTTCAAGCGCACCTTTGGCGTAATCTGACAACACCACCGCTTTTACTTTCGGTAATGCATGGTCCATTCGGTCTAGAATCAGTTCAGGGTCAACACCTTCGAACGGTTCTTCAAAATCTAGACGAATTAACTGCTGACCACGACTCAGTACACGTAACTTAGTAATGGTTGGCAAGTTTGGTAGTGATACGAAGTCACATTTCACTTTTAACGCCGACAATGTCTCATTGAGGACTTTAGCTGGCTCATCAATCCCTGTTAAACCAACGATATGAGCATGTCCACCCAGTGAGGCAATATTCATTGCTACGTTTGCAGCACCACCCGGACGCTCTTCGTTGTTTTCGACTTTCACTACTGGCACTGGCGCTTCTGGCGAGATGCGCCCTGTTGGACCATACCAGTAACGGTCTAGCATTACGTCACCAATAATTAGCACACCCGCTTGACTGTAGTCAGGTAGGATTGGTTTCATCATGTAACTCCACTATTTAATTCATGACAAAGTTTATCATAGCCCCTAAACGGGCTAAACCTTTAGATTCTTTACCCAGCAAGATAACGCTAGCCTAACCATTGTTGCCATGTATCGACCACGAGTTGGCGCTCTTGAGTGAATTTTTCGTCAGCCACATCCGCATCTAAGTTAAGCAAATTGCGTCGATGGATTTGGTCACGCATTGATGTGTAAGCGTTTGTCACTGCTAACGCTTGCCCTTCATCCATAATGCCTTGTGCAATCAAAGATTCAAAGATACGCACATTGTCAGACCACCGAGTTAGCTTCGGTTTTTGATGGCTAAAATTGAGCACCAGATATTGAGCAAGAAACTCGATATCAGTAATGCCGCCAGGGTCTTGTTTAAGCATAAACCGCCCAGCTTTCTTGCCTCCTAAATGGTCACGCATTTTGCTGCGCATATCGACCACTTGCTGCTTCAATTGTTGTGGCTCGCGCTCTAAACAGAGAATCGAATGTCGGATCTCATGAAACGCTTTTTGCAATGGCTCATCACCATAGATCATCCGCGCTCGAACCAAAGCTTGATGCTCCCAAGTCCATGCCTCGGTACGTTGATATTCTTCGAATGCATCAGTTGGACTGACTAAGAGACCCGAGGCTCCTGATGGACGTAAGCGAGTGTCCACTTCGTATAGAATGCCTGATGCGGTGCGGGTTGAGAAAATATGGATAATGCGCTGCGCCAATCGCAAATAAAACTGGCGTCCATCAATATCTTTCTTGCCGTCAGTATACGCACTGACAGGGCAATCATGCATAAACACGATATCAAGGTCAGAGTTATAACCAAGCTCCCATCCACCAACTTTACCATAGCCGACCACAGCAAAACCCTTACCTTCACGGTCTTTAAGATGGTTAGGCTGGCCATATTTCGCCACCATCTGCTGCCAAGCTTGATTCACGACACACTCAACAATCGCTTCAGATAAATAGGTTAAGTGATCACTTACTTTCATCACAGGAAGTACACCTGCGATATCCGCAGCAGCGATACGCAAAATACAGATTTGCTTAAACTGACGCAAAGCTTCCATCTGTTGCTCCATGTCATCTTCTGGAATACGCGCTAGATAATCACGTAACTCCGTGCGATATGACGTTAACGGAATTGGGTTGTACAGGTGCTGCGGGTCAATCAATTCATCCAATAGGATAGGGTAACGTCCAAGCTGCTCCGAAATCATCGGGCTGGCGGTGCACAACCGCACTAGTTGGGTCAGTGCTGCGCTATGTTCATCCAGCAACTCTAAGTAAGTCGTACGCGTAACAATTCGATGCAGTAAGTGGAGCACTCTCGGCAAGCCAAATTGTGCATCAGGGTGAGCAAATATCGCTTCAAACATCTTTGGCATTAATCGATTGAGCACTTCTCGACCTCGTGGTCCAAGAGTCTTTTTCGCCAAATCTTGTTTAAAACTAATTATGGTTTTCGCCATACTTTCCGGCTCTGCCACTTGGAGATCATTGACTAAGATGTTTTCAATCACATCACTGTGTTGTGCCATGTCCCAAAGCTCACTGAAGTGTTTTGCCACTTCTCCATGCTCTTCTTCATCATCTCCAATCAAGTGGGTAAATACGTTGTGAACATTCGCCATATTGAGCTGAACTTGCTCAAGCAATTGATCCCATTGTGAATACCCCATCGCAACCGCCAATTGCAATTGCTCAACCTCGCCATCAGGTAACGTTTGGGTCTGCTTGTCAGCCATAGCTTGCAGTAAGTTTTCCAACCGACGTAAGAAACGATAAGCGGTGCGCAAATGCACGACCTCTTCTTTTTTCAGCAATTCCAGCTCTTCGATAGCATCAAGCGTGACCAATAGTCCTCGTTGACGCAGACTCGGTTCGCGTCCGCCACGAATCAGTTGAAATACCTGCGCGATAAACTCGACTTCACGAATACCACCAGCGCCGAGTTTGATGTTGTTACTCAGCCCACGACGACGCACCTCACTGCTGATCATCGACTTCATTCGACGTAGTGATTGAATGGCACTGAAATCGATATAACGACGGAACACAAATGGACGCAGCATTTGACGCAGCTCCTGATACTCAGGATACATCTCACGCCCCATGACTCGCGCTTTAATCATCGCATAGCGTTCCCAGTCTCGCCCTTGCTCCTGATAGTAATCTTCCAGCGCCGCATAGCTCATGACTAAAGGCCCGCTGTCACCAAATGGGCGGATACGCATATCAACTCGGTAGCAAAAACCATCAAAGGTTTGCTGATCGAGCGCCTTGATAATCCGCTGTCCTAGGCGAGTAAAAAACTGTGCATTGGCAATGCTGCGACGTGCGCCTTGAGTTTCGCCATTCTCTGGATAGGTAAAAATCAGATCAATATCCGATGAGAAGTTCAGTTCGCCACCACCTAATTTACCCATACCAATAATCAACATAGGCTGTGCTTCACCTTGTTCATTACAAGGGGTGCCATAGAGTTCACAACAGGCTTGATATTGCCATTGATAGGTTTCAAAGATCATCGCTTCAGCAAGTTGCGAAACGTGTTCCAAGCTCTCTTCCAAACTCCAAGATGCAGAAAAATCACGCCAAGCAATATAAGCCATTTCACGATTTCTAAACTGACGCAAGACGCGCTGGCCACTCATTTCATCGCTGCATCCCATCAACTGCTCAGATAGCAATTGTCGATATAAACTCACTCGCTCTGATTGCGCTAACATCGCAGGCAATTCCGTACGAAGTTGCTCATCTTTTGCCAAAACATCAATAACAAATTGGCTCAGTCCGGCGACATATTCAAGTTGGTGATAAACATCTTCTGGCCACTGCTGATCTAAGTGGTAATGCGCTAAGTTTTCCAATGCAGACTGCGATATCGAGTTGAGAGATGAAGGCAACGGCATGATTCTTCCTTGTAGATGAAAGCTGTGTTTAAACTGGGTCAACGGCCCGTTTGATATGTGCGCTTAGTTATAACAAACTTTAGCCAATAAAAAACGCCTGCTAATCAATAGCAGGCGTTTATTCATTCAGTCTGTGAGATCACACCTTGAACGAGGCGATTTTGGTATCCAGCTCTTCGGCATTTTTCTGCATGATCTCAGACGTTTCGAGCAGCTCCGTCACCACGGTCACCGAGGCTTCAACCAGTTCACGAACATTGGTTAGGTTCTGGCTCATCTCTTCTGCCACACTGCTTTGCTGACCTGCAGCGGTAGCAATTTGGAAGTTCATATCATTAATTTGGTTAACTTGCGTCACAATGCCATCGAGCTCACTACCTGCATTGGTCACCAACTCAACGCCCTCTGCTGCCTCAACAACACTTTTCTCCATTAACTCAACCGCAGAGTTAGCACTGCTTTGCAGTTGTGAAATCATTTCCTGAATCTCAACGGTTGCTTGTTGAGTACGCTGGGCAAGATTACGCACTTCATCTGCAACCACGGCAAAACCGCGGCCAGCTTCACCCGCACGCGCCGCTTCAATCGCGGCATTCAGTGCCAATAAGTTTGTTTGCTCAGAAATTCCCTGAATGGTACCTACCACACTGCCAATTTTATCGACGCTCTCTTCAACTTGGTTGACCGCCTGCGCTGACGCAGCAATATCTTGCGACAGTTCGCTAATTTTACCTACCGTATCCTGAACGAAACGCTGCCCCGTCGCAGCTTGAGTCGAGGCACTCTCTGTCAACGATGAGGCATTTTGTGCGTGACCTGCCACTGTTTGTACCGTTGACGTCATTTCGTTCATCGCCGTTGCCAACTGATCGATTTCTTCAAACTCTTCTTCGGCCGATTCTTTCGTTTCCGACATACTTAACGTCATCACTTCCGTTAGGCCTGCCAGCTCTTGCGAAGAACTCACTTGAGTTTTAATCAGATCTTGCAGTTGCGCTCTGGTTTTTTCTAACTCACGTGCAACGTCACCATATTCATCGCGGCACTCTAGACGTACCACCGTTGATAAGTCACCACTTGCCATGCGTTTAATGGCTGCGCTGAGGTACTGAGTTTGACGCAGCATGATCCGCGCTGCAAAAAGAAGAACAAAGACAAATACGCCAATTAAGGCCATGGTCTGCCATACAACATCAACCAAATATGCTTCATAGTGTTCACGTGCGACGGCAGCATTGCCGGTTGCCGCAAGAAGTGAGTCGTAGAACGTCTCTGCGTCCCATAGTTGCTTGCCGATGATCAGTAAGGTACTGAACACCATCAGCATGGCCATCTTAGGGACGAGACGAATATCCGTAATCACTCGTTCCCATGGCTTAAATGCCATTGTTGTCATTGTTAGTTCTCCACTAAGTCATGTAATCTTTCTACAGCAGCGAAAAGAGCCTTCTAAAAAAATGGTTCTTTTGTATTAGTATCTATATTTATTTCGAGCCTCGTATGAATAGAAATGATATCAAAGACGAAACCAAACCGATGAGCTTGCTGTCACTAATTCTGTCATTCATGGCACTATTTGTGATATCTGCGTTACTGTTTTTTCCTATTAAAACCGAGACACGTCAAATTTTAATCGGCTTGGACTTCGTCATCTGTAGTATTTTTCTTCTACAACTAACGATTGATTTGATCCGCTCCGCAAACAAAAGGCTGTTTTTGAAAAAACACTGGATAGATTTCATCGCCAGTGTGCCGATGATCGAACCACTGCGCTTCGCACGGATTTTTCATATTTTGCGAGTCATCTTGGTGATTCGCTCGAGCCGCAGTATCGTCAAGCAAGTGTTGAGTAATCGAAAAGAGACCACTATCGCGTCAATCCTGTTGCTTTTAGTGGTGTTACTCACTCTGGGATCGAGCGTGATGCTATTTGTTGAGGGACATTCACCTGACGCCAATATCACCTCTGGGGCAGACGCCCTGTGGTGGGCACTCGTGACTATATCGACGGTTGGCTATGGGGATCATTATCCTGTAACTGAGCTAGGTAAAATCGTCGCGGCAGCGATTATTCTTTGTGGTGTGGGGTTGTTCGGTATGATTTCCGGCTTGATTACCTCGGTCATCACCTCGCCAAGTAAGATGCAGGCGCTAAAAGCAGAACAAAAAGAAAAACAAATGCTAATGCTGTTAGAACAGCAACAAGTCATCTTACAACGACTAGAGAAGCTGGAAAGAAAGATGAGCAAAGATATTGATAAGCTGCATCAAAACTGCGGTGACGCTTCTCATAAGGAAAACCACCACCACGACCAGTCGTAATGCGGCTAACCGGCATTAAAAAAGAGAGCTGACGCTCTCTTTTTACTTAATCTGATTACTCTTGCCAGTATGGTTCAGCCTCAATACAAATCACACGCGTCTGTTCCATTGCGTGTAAGATTGAGGTCTCTTGACGGAACAACCAGCGTTCAAGCTGCTCTCGCTCATCCCCTTCCAGCCTATCAACCATAAGCTCTAGTGGTTTCAGCGTTAACAAGTCATCAATGCCTTGTAGTAAGTCAGCCCATGGTAGGCGGAAACTCTTACGCTCGTCCGCATCATAGAGGCTGGCAAAACCAACACCCGTATACAAGTTACGCATTAAGCCATACTGCTGATCGATGTAGTCTTGTGGGTTCATCACTTTCTCTGGTGGGAAAGCTTGCATCAACTCATGCCATGTACGCTCAAGTTGCTCAACCGAAAATGGCAGTATGTTCTGAGCCATCGCTTGACGAGACTTATCGTCAAGGAAAGGTTGCCAGCCGCGAGTTAATATCCATCGGCTAAGATCAAGCAGCAATGCGGTATAACGAGCGGAGTTAAACTGTGCCAGCATATCCTCACGTGACGGTAACTCGTGTTGGATTTCACTCAACTCTTTGATCAGGAATTTACGCGCATCCAACTTACGTAATGCATGACCTTTATCTTCGAGTAAATCTTCTAGATAGTCGTATTGCTTGATCCACTCAAGATCTTGCTCAAGCCATTTCAGTTCTTGTCGAATCAATGCGCTCGCTTTACGAGGAACGATATCACCAAAGATGGTTAAGGTTTGACGAATAAAACTGATGGAGTTTTTTATCTCGTGTAACGCATCAATAGACTCACGTTCACAATAGATTTGCTCATGGTAATGCCAATGAGATAGCGCATGCTCAAGCGAGATAATCAAGCAAGACTCAACGGTGTCATTTTTATCTGTTGCCACCAAATCCATTGCTTGAACTTCATCGCCATCATAACCGTGGGCGAGACGATAACCGCGAGCCGCTTTACTTAAGTTGCCCAAGCGCATCCCGCCGTTATCGCTTAAACTACGCGCCAGCGTAAATAGCGCATCAGTTTGACCCGACTTCAGCTCTAACTCGACTTCACAGATGGTGTCACGTTCTTCACCCGCAAGCACTTCTCCTTGGTCGAACGCTACTTCAACTTGGCTGCCATCAGGCATCGCAATCAACCACTGTTCACGAGTAAAATTGGTGGAGAAAAGTGGAGCAAGTTCTGCTTGTAATGTTTCAATATCTTTACCCATCGGCCAAATATCGCCAGGGTGCAAAGTGAGATCTGGATCATTACAGGAATGTTCAGCGTTATATTCTGGGCGCTGATGTAAGCCGGCAACCACTCGTCCAGCTGTCTTTACCGTTTGCACGAACACTTCATCGAAACGGCGAATTCTAAGGCCAATATCGTGCTGTCTTAGCCAGTTTTCCGGTGTATCAAAATAAGTGTTACCCAGCTCACGACAGCTATGCTGAAGTATCTTTGCTTCAGAAATTTTTTGACGTAAAGTTTCTGAAAAATCTGGAGAAACAAAAAACTTCAGTTCTATCTCGGTTTCCATAGTTATACCTTTCAAAGCAGATAGAGACAGGATATTGCGATATTTCTTGCTCGGCAAGAGCGAAATATCGCTCAATTGATGATCTAAAACAGTTTTAATGATGGATTTAATGCGTTACCATGCGCGCCTTTATAGCCATCGCACAACATTTCACCCCTAAAGGGTGTATTGTTACTTATGGGTTATATTTAGTAGGTTGAATGACCATGCCAGTAAATACAATTATGGGGTTATTTGCAAAGTCCCCAATTAAGCCTTTGCAGCGTCACGTAGTGTGCGTTAATGAATGTTGCTCTCACCTAGTAAACTTCTTTGAGGTTTGTGCTCAAGGTGACTGGGAGAAAGCATCTGAAATTCGTGCTCAAATTTCTCACCTAGAGAAAGAAGCGGACGTACTCAAGCGCGAAATTCGTATCAAACTTCCTCGAGGTTTGTTTATGCCTGTGGATCGTAGCGACATGCTAGAGCTACTGACACAGCAAGACAAACTCGCAAATCTTGCTAAAGATATCGCAGGTCGCGTTTTTGGCCGCCGATTAGCAATTCCTGCTCCTCTTCAAGAAAACTTTATCGCTTACGTTAAACGTTGCCTCGATGCAGCTCAGCAAGCGCAGAAAGTGATCAGCGAGCTGGATGAACTATTGGAAACAGGTTTCAAAGGTCGAGAGGTCACTCTTGTAGCAGAGATGATCAATCAACTAGACAAGATTGAAGATGACACCGATGCGATGCAGATCCAACTTCGCCAACAATTAATGGCGATTGAACACGATTTGAATCCTATCGACGTGATGTTCCTTTATAAGATTTTAGAATGGGTTGGCGGTATTGCCGATCAAGCACAGCGCGTAGGTGCTCGATTAGAAGTGATGCTATCCCGCTCATAAATGTAAGTTAACTCAATAACGAGACATCTTTAAAACACACCCCAGTTAGGCGATGAGTATTTCGACGCTTAAGGGGTTTTCTCGTGTTTAAAATTTGGCTCCGCTTATTATCAAACAACTAGGTATTACGATGGATATCCTTGCGAACTATGGCACTGTCCTGATTATTGTTGCAGCTATTTTTGGTTTTATGATGGCTGTAGGTATTGGTGCTAACGATGTAGCTAACGCTATGGGCACATCTGTTGGCTCCAAAGCGCTAACGGTTAAACAAGCGATTATTATCGCGATGATTTTTGAATTCGCGGGCGCTTACCTAGCGGGTGGTGAAGTAACCGATACGATCCGTAAAGGTGTTATCGAAACTTCTCTATTCGCTTCACAACCAGACGTGCTTGTATACGGCATGATGTCTGCACTTCTTGCTGCAGGTACATGGCTATTGCTCGCTTCATACATGGGCTGGCCAGTATCAACGACTCACTCAATCATCGGTGCGATCATCGGTTTTGCGTGTGTATCAGTTGGCACTGAAGCAGTCGATTGGAGCAGTGTTCAAGGTATCGTAGGTAGCTGGATTATTACTCCAGTTATTTCTGGCTTCTTTGCGTATGTGATTTTCGTTAGTGCACAACGACTGATCTTCGATACAGAGAAACCTCTATTTAACGCGAAGCGCTTTGTACCAGTTTACATGTTCATCACGACAATGGTTATCGCACTGGTAACTATTAAGAAAGGTCTAAAACACGTAGGTCTGCACCTATCAAACACTGAAGCGTGGATGTGGGCAGCAGGTGTTTCTGCGCTAGTGATGGTAGGTGGTTACATCTACATTCAGAAGAAATTTGCTGACCGTGAAGACGACCATGGCTTCTCTGGTGTAGAAGGCATCTTCAGCGTATTGATGGTTATCACCGCTTGTGCGATGGCATTTGCACACGGCTCAAACGACGTAGCTAATGCGATTGGTCCACTGTCTGCAGTTGTATCTACAGTTGAACACCTAGGTGAAGTGACAGCGAAGAGCACAATTGCTTGGTGGATTCTTCCACTAGGTGGTTTCGGTATCGTTGTCGGTCTAGCGACACTAGGTCATAAAGTAATGGCAACCGTTGGTACAGGTATTACTGAACTGACGCCAAGCCGCGGTTTCGCAGCACAGCTTGCAACAGCATGTACTGTAGTGCTTGCATCAGGTACAGGTCTACCTATCTCTACTACGCAAACATTGGTAGGTGCGGTACTTGGCGTTGGTTTTGCTCGCGGTATCGCAGCACTAAACCTTGGTGTAGTACGCAACATCGTTGCATCTTGGATTGTGACATTACCAGCAGGCGCGCTGTTGGCTGTTATCTTCTTCTACGCTATCCAAGCCTCGTTTGCTTAATCAAATATAAGTCAGATCAATGTAAACTGACTGTCATTATTGACTCAAACACGCAGAAAGGGAGGCTAAGCCTCCCTTCTTTGTTGCACCGGAAATAGAAACTTCTTACTATTTGCATCTCGGGGTTTACCCTTCCCTGAAAGCTTGATGACTGTTAAAGGATTTACCGTGAAAAAACTGGTTTTAATGATCTTCGCTTGTATCATTGCAGCGCCTTCTGCAATGGCAAAAGATCGCTACATCTCTGATAATCTCTTCACTTACATGCATTCTGGTCCGAGTAATCAGTACCGCATTATTGGTAGTGTTAATGCAGGTGAGAAGGTTTCGCTAGTCGCGAACAACAAAGAAACTGGCTATAGCCAAATTGTCGATAACCGTGGCCGTAAAGGCTGGATTGCAACTAACTTTGTCACCACTCAAGAGAGCATGACAACGCGTCTTCCTCGTCTCGAGAAAGAGTTAGCGGAGGTTAAAGCCAAGTTAGCGAATGCCAATGAGCACGCCAATAAGGAAAAAGCGGGCTTGATTGATTCTCTAGAGACACGCAATAGCCAAATCTCTGAGCTAGAGAAAAGCTACGCAGAGATGAACCAACAACTGACAGCATCACAAACCGAAGTTCGCAATCTACGTGCGAAACTTGATACGCAAAAAGATGACCTACTGTTGAAGTACTTCACCTACGGTGGTGGTGTTGCTGGCATCGGCCTGTTACTAGGTTTGATCCTACCGCACATTATCCCGCGTAGAAAACGTTCGCCAGCAGGTTGGGCATAATTTAGATAGAAAGAAGGTCACCCTCGGTGACCTTCTTTTTATTTCAGCAGATACTATCCTTGCCAATCATACAGTGCCGGAATCTCTATACGCTGGTTGTCGAACTCCACAACACATGCTTGCGCTTCAATCGCAATCAACTGCACACCATCAGTTAACCACTCACCTTCCTGATGCTCTACACCATTCACTTTTACCCAACGCTTGTTGGGGTCGGATGAATAAACATGGGTTTGGAAGTTCAGAGCTGGCAATTTACCGGCCCACTGCGCCACTTCAGAATTGAGAGGCGAACTTTGCACTGTTTCACTCTCTTGCTCGATAGGCGAGTCAGATTGAATTGCCGCTTGAAGCCTTTGTGCAATATCAGGTGACAAGGAAGATAAGTCGATCCCTTCGAGCAAATCATCTGATTGCTCCGGCAACTCTTTTGCGGATGCCACTGTCGTAGAGGTGCTCTTTGATGAACTTTCTGGCTGAGTATCCTCCACAGAGTGCACTTGCTGGGGTAACTCAAATACTCTTCGCTGAGTATCAAGCAAAACGCCGACATCGGGGTAATCAAGAAGCAACGTCGGTGCAGAGACCTCTACCACTTCGACTCCTCCAGTATTGCTCGCAAGCCAGTTGTCACGCGCCTCAGAATAACGCATTGCTACCGAGGCCACCGTTGCCAACGCTGAAGGTACTAAAACAAGTGCTAGGCATACAGGCAGCGCTCTCGTCGGCTTTTGCGTCTGATTAGGTGCAACTTGCAAGTTATTGGGATTATGTTGTTGATAGCCCTGTTGAGACTCTTGCAGGGACTGTAATAGATTTGCCATTAAATGCCCTCCAAAACTGAAAGGTGTGGCGCACTATCACTTTGTGCGAGTAACTCCAAGCGTTGCAAGGTTCTTTGCCCCGCAATGCCATCAATACTCAAGCCTTGCCAGCGCTGGAATAAACTCACCTTCTGCTTGAGACTATCACCATACATATCGTTGTGTTCCAACGGCAATTCAAGCACCTTAGACAAAGCAGAATCAAGACTGGCAATCTGTCCACCCACCATGCCTGGCTTTAGAGTATTGGGCCACAAACGCTGCCAGATAAGATGGTATTCGCCATGCCAAATTTGCTCTAACCAGCGCCGTTCAAACTCAACTCGTTGGCTATCAATAAGTAATTGAACACGCTCTGGAGTGGCACGATACAGTACCGCATAACGAGTCTTATTTTGGTAAGTTAACGTCAATACCACCGGTAAGTTTTGCTCCAGTAACTGATTAAAGTCCCCACTTCGACGCTCGCAGCTAAATTGCGCTTCATCACTCTCTAGGCACATTTTATCGACCACCGAAGCTCGATAACCCCACGCATAGTAAAGTTCCGTTAATCCCTTAGCTAAAGACGACGGAGAGCTGAGTAACTGCCCAACTTCTACCGGAAAAATCTCTCGCTGCTCAACAATATTCGCTTTCGGTGGAAACTGGCTTTCTAGCTGGGCTTGAATATGAGAATCAAACAAAGCCGATGAATAGTGCCAACTCAACCCAGCGAGTAGCACCCCCAACGTTGCGGAAACTAGGTAGCGCCCTTTGTTCGATCTCTTTGGAACAACAATGCCTCTCGCCTTGGCAAAAGCAGGTTGGAAGCTCATCACTTCATCACAAGCATGGGTTACTGTGTTAACTGAAGGTTGCGCCTCTCCTAACTGATAAGCACGCTTTAACGCCGCATCACATACCAAGTTGATCAAGCGCGGAATTCCCTGTGTCGCCTCTGCAATCAACTTGAGTGACTTGTTCGAGAATAACTCGCTATTTCCGCCCGCGAGTTGCAAACGAAATTGGATGTATTTCGCCGTCTCGCTGCTGTCTAATGGCAATAGGTGATAACGCCCTGTAATACGTTGCGCTAACTGACGTAGCTGCGGCATTTGAAGTTTTTGCTGAAGCTCAGGCTGACCAATCAACAAGACCTTGAGCAATTTTCTTTGCTCAGTCTCCAGATTAGTCAACAAACGCAACTGCTCTAACACTTCCGCAGAGAGGTGTTGTGCTTCATCAATGATCACCAGAGTTTGCTTGCCGCTACGGTAGCTCTCTAGCAGAAACTGTTTGATAGTATCGGTGAGTAGTTTTATTGATGCACTTTCTGGGTATGGCAAACTAAACTCATCACAGATAGCTTGCAACAACTCAAGACTTGAGAAGGTCGGATTTAATATCGAACCGATTTGCGTCGAGTTATCTAAAGCTTGAACCATCGCTTTTGATACAGTGGTTTTACCTGTGCCCACCTCTCCGGTAAGCATGGCGAAACCACCACCATCTCCGAGACCCGCTTGTAGATGATAGATAGCTTCTTTATGACGCTGACTTAAATAGAGGAATCGTGAGTTAGGTACGATAGAAAATGGTAACTCAACAAAGCCAAAATGGTGGTTATACATATCACTCATCGCTGGGATTTTATTGGTAACGAAAGTACCATTGCCTACAGCAATAGGCAATGACGACTAAGAGTGAGAATAACGTGCAAAGATATCTTGTTGGTGGAGCAGTCCGCGATCATCTGCTTAACCTACCCGTCTATGATAAAGACTGGGTCGTTGTTGGCTCAACCCCAGAAGAAATGCAGGCACAAGGCTACACTGCGGTAGGAAAAGATTTCCCTGTGTTTCTGCATCCTAAAAGTAAACAAGAGCACGCGCTTGCACGTACAGAACGCAAAACAGGCGCGGGTTACACAGGCTTTCAATGTCATTTTGCACCAGATGTCACATTGGAAGAAGATCTTATGCGCCGCGACCTCACCATCAACGCAATGGCGCAAGATGAGCAAGGCAATATCATTGACCCTTACCATGGTCAGCAAGACCTAAAAAATCGCATTCTAAGACATGTCTCTGCGGCATTTGTAGAAGACCCACTCCGAGTACTCCGCGTAGCACGTTTTGCTGCGAAACTCGCTCATTTAGGCTTTACGATAGCACCTGAAACTCTGACGCTGATGACCCAGATCGTCGAGGATGGCGAACTTGAACACCTCACTGCTGAGCGCGTGTGGCAAGAGTGGCATAAATCTCTTTCCACACAAGAGCCGCAAGTGTTTCTTTCTGTATTGCGCCAATGTGGTGCACTCAACGTGGTCTTACCGGAAATTGACCGTCTATTTGGCGTGCCGCAACCTGAAAAGTGGCACCCAGAGATCGATACTGGTGTTCATACCTTAATGGCCGCCAAGCAAGCCTCACTTATCTCCGACTCCTGCACGGTAAGGTTTGCTGCTCAAGTGCATGATTTAGGTAAAGGAGTTACGCCACAAAGCGAATGGCCAAGCCATAAAATGCACTGCCATACTGGTGTGAAAATCATCAAGTCGCTATGTCAGCGAGTAAGGGTGCCAAATGAGTATCGCGACCTCGCTTTGATGGTGTGTGAGCAGCACTCTAATATCCATAGAGCGGCAGAACTTAAACCCGCAACCAAGCTCAAGATCCTCAACAAATTCGATGTGTGGCGCAAACCAGAGCGCCTCAATGATATCTTGCTTTGCTGCATGGCCGATCATCAAGGTCGCAAAGGTCTTGAACATATCGATTATCCACAAAAGGCCATTTTCGAAGCCGCTTTTCAAGCTGCCTTAAGCGTGCAAGTAAAAGATATCATCGCCGATGGTTTTAAAGGCGCTGCTATTCGTGAAGAGATGGAGAAACGCAGGGTGGAGGCGATAGCGGCTGTATAGCGATGCGAGGACCTGTCATCCTCAAGAGCGAGGTACGAGCGAGTTGGGGAGCTATCTTAAACTCGACCAAAAACGAGATTCCCTACTCGTGCTAACGCACTCTATGGAATGACAAACTTAAGGCAAGCAAAGCCTACAACCACCTCCGTGAGCGAAGCATTCTCTACTCTCGATTCTCACTTCTTCTGCACAAAAAAAGGCCCCACCGAAGTGGAGCCTTTCTAAAAAGCTATTTAGCTAAGCTTATAATTAAGCTTGACCTTTAACTTCTTTAAGACCGCTTCTTTGAAATATGGGGGAGCGCGCTCACCGTGAGCTTTCCTCCAAATACAAAAACGCCCCACCGAGGTGGAGCGTTTCAAAGCGTTAAGCTAATAACTTAGAAATCTAAATTATTGACCTTTAACTTCTTTAAGACCGTTGAAAGGAGCGCGCTCACCTAGAGCTTCCTCGATACGGATTAGTTGGTTGTACTTAGCAACACGGTCAGAACGGCTCATAGAACCAGTTTTGATTTGACCTGCAGCAGT
This sequence comes from Vibrio panuliri, assembly GCF_009938205.1. NCBI lineage: Bacteria > Pseudomonadati > Pseudomonadota > Gammaproteobacteria > Vibrionales > Vibrionaceae > Vibrio > Vibrio panuliri. The sequence continues at coordinate 2,729,613 of NZ_AP019654.1, forward strand.
ACCTACCGCTAGGTCAGCGATAGTTGCATCTTCAGTTTCGCCAGAACGGTGAGAGATTACAGCTGTGTAACCTGCGTCTTTAGCCATCTTGATTGCAGCTAGAGTCTCAGTTAGAGAACCGATTTGGTTGAACTTGATAAGGATAGAGTTAGCGATGCCTTTCTCGATACCTTCAGCTAGGATCTTAGTGTTTGTAACGAATAGATCGTCACCAACTAGTTGAAGTTTGTCACCTAGTAGTTCAGTTTGGTGCTTGAAGCCAGCCCAATCAGACTCGTCTAGACCGTCTTCGATAGAAACGATTGGGAACTTGCTAGCTAGGTCAGCTAGGTAGTGGTTGAACTCTTCAGAAGTGAAAGTTTTACCTTCGCCTTTCATGTTGTAGATGCCAGCTTCTTTGTCGAAGAACTCAGATGCTGCACAGTCCATAGCAAGAGTAACGTCTTTACCTAGTTCGTAACCAGCAGCTGCAACAGCTTCTGCGATAACTTCTAGAGCTTCAGCGTTAGACTTAAGGTTAGGAGCGAAACCACCTTCGTCACCAACTGCAGTGCTGTAGCCTTTAGACTTAAGAACTTTAGCTAGGTTGTGGAATACTTCCGCACCGATACGTAGAGCTTCTTTAAGAGTTTTAGCGCCAACTGGTTGGATCATGAACTCTTGGATGTCAACGTTGTTGTCAGCGTGCTCACCACCGTTGATGATGTTCATCATTGGTAGAGGCATAGAGAACTGACCAGCAGTGCCGTTTAGCTCAGCGATGTGCTCGTATAGAGGCATGCCTTTAGCTGCAGCAGCTGCTTTAGCGTTAGCTAGAGAAACAGCTAGGATAGCGTTCGCACCAAATTTAGATTTGTTTTCAGTGCCGTCTAGTTCGATCATCACTGCGTCGATTGCAGCTTGGTCTTTAGCGTCTTTACCAACTAGAGCGTCAGCGATTGGGCCGTTTACAGCTTCAATTGCTTTAAGAACACCTTTACCTAGGAAACGTGATTTGTCACCGTCACGTAGCTCAAGAGCTTCGCGTGAACCTGTAGAAGCACCAGATGGAGCTGCTGCCATACCAACGAAACCGCCTTCTAGGTGTACTTCAGCTTCAACAGTTGGGTTACCACGTGAGTCGATGATTTCACGACCTAGAACTTTAACGATCTTAGACATTAATGTTTCCTCTCGTATAAATATAAATGTCGAAATTAAAGGGCAGTCGCAAACCTTCGCAACTGCCCGTATCCCTTTTACTTCTTACTTCAATTCACCGCGCGAGTTTTCTCCCGCAGCTTTTACGAAACCTGCGAACAGTGGGTGACCATCGCGAGGAGTTGAAGTGAACTCTGGGTGGAACTGAGCCGCTACAAACCATGGGTGAGCTGGGTTCTCAATCATTTCCACAAGCTTCTTATCCGCAGATAAACCTGAAACTTTCAGACCTGCTTTTTCTATTTGCGGGCGAAGATTGTTGTTCACTTCGTAACGGTGGCGATGACGTTCATGGATTGTATCGCTACCGTATAGTTCACGTGCTTTGGTGCCTTTTGCTAGGTGACACAGCTGTGAACCAAGACGCATTGTACCACCAAGGTTAGATGATTCTGTACGTTCTTCAACGTTACCATCTGCATCAACCCATTCTGTGATCAAGCCTACCACAGGGTACTTAGTCTCTTTGTTAAATTCTGTTGAATGTGCACCTTCCATGCCTGCTACATTACGTGCGTATTCAATCAGTGCAACTTGCATACCTAGACAAATACCAAGGTAAGGAACTTTATTCTCACGTGCGTATTGCGCTGCAAGGATCTTACCTTCGATACCACGGTCACCAAAACCGCCAGGTACTAGGATTGCGTCTAGACCTTCAAGAAGTTCGACACCTTTAGTCTCGACATCTTGAGAGTCTACGTACTTAATAGTGACGCTTAGACGATTTTTCAAGCCCGCATGTTTAAGTGCTTCGTTTACTGACTTGTAAGCATCTGGTAATTCGATGTATTTACCTACCATACCGATGGTTACTTCGCCAGTTGGGTTCGCTTCTTCATAGATTACTTGTTCCCACTCAGAAAGGTCGGCTTCTGGTGCAGTAATACCAAAACGAGAACATACTAGGTCATCAAGACCTTGGGCGCGAATTAGTTGAGGGATCTTGTAGATAGAATCTACGTCCTTCATAGAGATTACCGCTTTCTCAGGAACGTTACAGAATAGCGCAATCTTCTTACGCTCGTTCGCTGGGATCATACGATCGCTGCGGCAAACTAGGATATCTGGTTGGATACCGATTGAAAGCAGCTCTTTTACAGAGTGCTGAGTCGGTTTCGTTTTCACTTCACCTGCAGCTGCAAGGTAAGGAACGAGAGTTAGGTGCATGAACATTGCACGTTCACGGCCGATTTCAACTGCTAGCTGACGAATCGCTTCCATAAATGGTAGTGACTCGATATCACCTACCGTACCACCAACTTCAACGATCGCGATGTCATGACCTTGAGAGCCATTGATCACACGGTCTTTGATTGCATTTGTGATATGAGGGATAACTTGAATCGTTGCACCAAGGTAGTCACCACGACGCTCTTTAGCTAGAACGTCTGAGTAAACACGACCTGCGGTAAAGTTATTACGCTTAGTCATCTTAGTGCGGATGAATCGCTCGTAGTGACCAAGGTCTAGGTCTGTCTCTGCGCCGTCTTCTGTTACAAACACTTCACCATGTTGAGTTGGGCTCATAGTGCCTGGGTCAACGTTGATGTAAGGGTCAAGCTTCATCATAGTCACTTTAAGACCGCGAGCTTCAAGAATAGCTGCAAGAGATGCTGCTGCAATACCTTTACCTAGAGAGGATACAACCCCGCCAGTAACAAAAATGTAATTTGTCGTCATGTTTAACCTGAAATTGGTTGAATGAGGGAAAATGGATTTCTTCTGGACGGGATGTAAATATACCAGAAGCCCCTTACCGCCACAACGTGAAATCTATCACACCACGATTAATTATTTTTTGCTTCAAATCAAACTGAATGATTCAGATTAATTAAACTTGTAAATAGGATGAGTCAAATTTATCCCAAATACACCTAATTACATCATAATACTGCGTTCATCTTGTTTAACTTGTTGCCAAAATTGCTCCAATTCATCCAAAGTGCAGTCAGCTAAAACCCTGCCTGCTTGAGAAACTTTTTGCTCAACAGCAGCAAAACGGCGCGCAAATTTTAGATTTGCTTTAGCTAGCGCCACTTCGGGGTTAGCTTCTAAATGGCGAGCAAGATTGACGACCGCGAACATTAAATCGCCGAGTTCCAGCTCAATGTTCTCTTGTTTGCAATCGGCCAGCATCGATTCTTCAAGTACTTCATCAAGTTCTTCACGTACTTTTTCGACCACCGGACCGATGGAATCCCAATCAAATCCATAGCGCGCACATTTTTTCTGCATTTTTGTGGCACGTAATAATGCAGGTAGAGAATTTGGTATTGAGTCTAGAATACTTTGCTCAGTTTTGCCTGCTTGCGCTTTCTCTTTTGCTTTTTCGGCTTCCCAGTTGGCATTGATAGCTTCATCAGATTCAAACTCAACCTGAGAGAAAACATGTGGGTGACGACGAGTGAGCTTTTCATTGACCGTTTCCACCACATCAGAAAATTCGAATAGCCCTTGCTCTTTGGCAAGTTGGCTGTAAAAAATCACCTGAAACAGCAAATCACCCAGTTCCTCTTTTAAGTTCGGCCAATCTTGATTGTGAATCGCATCCACCACTTCATAAGTCTCTTCAAGAGTATGGGGAACAATTGTGTCAAAGGTCTGTTTGCGATCCCAAGGGCAGCCTTTTTGCGGATCACGCAGAGTGGCCATAATCTGTTCTAACTGTTCAATTGGATGACTCATTACCTTTCTCCTCTGCCCACCTCTCATGGCAAGCAGCTAATAAACAAAAAGGTGAGCAGCACAAACCACTCACCTTGAAATTTTTGTCTCACGCCGAGTTTGGAGTGACATTCTTGTTAAAAGCGAGATTCCCTATCACGTTCGTTCCTCACTGTAGGGAATGACAATATTTGGGCTCTCGCGTTTACCATCTAGCTCCTCACTCGTCCTTGAACTTTTCTAAGTAGTTGGCTGTTGGCTCTAGGCGGCGAGTTGATGTCGACTCCTGTCCACTATGTGATGGAGCGAAATCAACGAAGACAACAACGAGATACAGCCAAATAACCTAAACGCTTTTGCTAAGCAGTGGCTGTTAGCTCGCACAGTACAACGTTTCGCTATAGATTTGGCGTCGTAGCTAGGCAGCCAGTAAAAATATGCTCCTGAACATAGACTACTATGTGATGGAGATATTTTTATGCAGCTAACACCGCTACGACGTCAAAGATGACGCGAAAATTAGCCGAGGCGTTTAACTAGCATCACATCTCTTATCTGCTCAACGCGACTAATCAACCTATTCACCACTTCAACCGTGGTCACTTCTAGGTCAAAGTCTAGAATCGATAGCTGATTGCGGTAGTCCACTCGGCTCTTCATGCTATTGACTTTGACTTTTTCATTGGCAAATAGAGTGGTGATTTCTTTTAGCAAACCACTGCGCTCCATCGCTTCTACTCGTAGCGTTAGCGAATACGTACCGGCAAAGCCACTTCCCCAGACTGTATCGATTATACGTTCTGGGGCATGGTGACGAAGCTCTTCGAGCTGCTCACAATCGGCACGATGGACTGAAATGCCACGACCTTGTGTGATATAGCCTTTGATTTCATCACCTGGGATCGGCTGGCAACAGCGAGCAAGATGGGTCATCAGGTTATCGACGCCTTCGACAACGACGGCATCTTTATTCGGTCGACTTGGTGCTGATGGCTTGCTTTCCGCCTCTAGTAGTTTTTCTAGCGCTTGCTGATCTTCTTCTTCAGCGGTCGGTTTATTGACCAATGCATTGATATGGTTAATGATTTGGTTGATACGCAAATCACCACTACCAATCCCGACAAACAGCTCGTCTGAAGTATTCATATTGAAACGCTTGAGCGCGTATTGCTCAGCATCTTTTAGGGTTGCACCGATCTTCGCTAGCTCGTGCTCTAGTATTTCGCGTCCTGCTTCAAGGTTTTTCTCTCGGCTTTGTTTGCGGAACCAAGCGTTGATTTTGGCACGAGCACGACCTGAGGTAACAAACCCGGTCGATGGATTTAACCAGTCACGTGATGGGTTTGGCTCTTTTTGGGTGATGATTTCAACTTGATCGCCCATTTGCAACTTGTGGGTAAATGGCACGATACGCCCGCCCACTTTGGCACCGATACAGCGGTGCCCCACCATTGAGTGAATATGGTAGGCAAAATCGAGCGGTGTTGCGCCCATTGGCAAGTCAACCACATCACCACGTGGGGTAAAGGCATAGACGCGATCATCAAAGACTTGGCTACGGACTTCGTCCAGCATCTCGCCTGAATCCGACATCTCTTCTTGCCAATCAAGCAGTTTACGTAGCCAAGTAATTTTCTCATCGTAACCGCTGCGACCACTGCCGCCTTCTTTGTACTTCCAGTGTGCCGCAACCCCGAGCTCAGAGTCTTCGTGCATCTGTTTGGTACGAATTTGGATCTCGATGGTCTTGCCTTCTGGACCAAGAATCACTGTATGGATAGATTGGTAACCATTCGGTTTTGGGTTGGCAACGTAGTCGTCAAACTCACTCGGTAAATGCTTATATTTGGTGTGTACAACACCGAGGGCTGCATAACAATCTTGCAGTTTATCAGCAATAATCCGCACCGCGCGCACGTCGAAAAGCTCATCAAACTCTAAGCCTTTTTTCTGCATTTTGCGCCAAATACTGTAGATGTGTTTCGGTCGCCCACTCACATCAGCATTGATGGCTGAGACTTTCATCTCTTTAAGCAGGTCATCAACAAAATCTTTAATATACTGCTCACGCACAATGCGGCGCTCTGACAGTTGCTTCGCGATTTGCTTATAGGTGTCAGGTTGTTGATAGCGGAAAGCGTAGTCTTCGATTTCCCATTTAAGCTGACCAATGCCAAGACGGTTGGCTAATGGCGCATAAATGTTGGCGCACTCTTTAGCTACAGCACGGCGCACTTCATCCGGCGCTTTTTTCACTTCAATTAGATTACAGATACGCTCAGCCAGTTTGATGACCACGCAACGGAAATCATCCACCATCGCAAGTAACATGCGGCGCACATTATCTACTTGCGCAGACGCAGCACTTCCCTCTAGGGTCACGTTTAGTTGCCCCAATGCCGCCATCTCTTCGACACCATCAATCAGCTTGATGATCTCTTTGCTGAAATCTTCCTCGAGTTTCTCGCGCTGCAAAGCCCCACTGGAAACTAATGGAAATAGTAACGCCGCGATTAACGTGGGTTTATCCATTGAGAGCGTGATCAGGATTTCAATCATCTCTCGACCACGCCACAGCAACAATGGTGCATTGTCGTTACCTTGCAGGTAACTTTCACACTGATGATAAACTTGTGTTAAGCGCTGAGCAGTTTGAGGTTCCTGCTTTAAACTAGTAATCCACTTATCTAGTTCAAACTGTTCATCTTGATTTAAATGCGCGCTTCTTACCGCAACCATCTTTCTTCGTCCTAGTTGTTATTTTTATTTACCGACTAACCTTGTCTTATAGGCTATAAAACCTATCGTTAGTTCAACTTTTCCTAGCGCATGACAAATAGTGCCATTGACTCAAGGTGCCCCGTATGCGGGAACATATCTAGCATACCAAGCTTTTCTAACTGGTAGCCTTGTTCTAACAGGCTTTGGCTATCTCGGGCAAGCGTTGCTGGGTTACAAGAAACATAGACAACCCGCTGAGCGCCCAATCCTGCTAGTTGGTCTACTATACCACTCGCACCCGCTCTAGCTGGATCGAGCAGTATCTTATCAAATTTTTCACTAGCCCATGGTTGAGATGACATATCTTGTTCCAAATTTGCTTGATAGAACGATACATTATCGATCTGATTCAAACGGGCATTTTCACTGGCTTTCACTACCATGGCATCGACGCCTTCCACGCCAATCACCGATTTAGCCAGCTGCGCCATAGGTAAACTGAAGTTACCTAAACCACAGAACAGATCAAGCACATGATCCGCTTTGCTTAACTCAAGCCATGCTAATGCTTGCGCAACCATTTTTTGGTTCACGGTCTGATTGACTTGAATAAAGTTGTTCGGCGCAAATGGAATCTTAGTTCCTGTCTCTAAATAGTGCGCCTCTTCGCCAACCACCAAATCCAGTTGCTCGGCTTGCGGCATCAAATAAAGCGTTGCTTGGTGCTGTTTGGCAAAACTCTCTAGCTGTTGCTGTTCTTTACTGGTCAAAGGCTTGAGATGACGCAACACCATCACTTTGGTGTTATCACCTTTGACTAACTCCACATGACCAATTGAATCTTGGCGAGTAAAAGTTTGCAGCAATTGATATAGCTCTGGCAGCATCGCATTAAGATCAACGTCAAGTACTGGGCAATCAGTCACTGTCACGATCTGCTTACTCTGCTTGCGGCGAAAACCGAACTGCAGTTGACGCGTTTTCTTATCTAACATCACACTGATGCGAGCACGACGACGGTAACCTAAGCTTTCACCAGTGATCGGAGCACTCAGCTCAAGCGTCTGTCCTGAAAATTTACGCATTAATCCAGACAGAGCTTGTTGTTTATATTGCAGTTGAGCGGGCTCTTCAAGGTGTTGAAGGTTGCAACCTCCGCACTGATGATAATGACGGCAAAATGGCTGAACTCGCTCTTTGCTTGGCGTTTGCACCTTAATCAAATTTGCTTTTGCAAACTTACTCTTTGACTCGGTCAGTTGCACCAAAACTTGCTCTGTTGGCAGCGCTCCTTCGATAAACATAGGTTTGCCTGATTGAAAAGCAATACCTACACCTTGGTGATCGAGTTTTTCCACCTTAACGGATTGGTGTTTAGTATCTAATTGAGTTTTCTTCTTCGGTTGGAAAAAACGCGCCATGCTCTGTGCCTGTAGTGAATAACTTGATTTGCTCCTCAGACGTCACCTTTTCACGCCTGAGTCATTGTTTGTGCCGCTTGGGTTGATTATGCTTATCGTTTTGACGGCCTGTTTGGTTCCTATTGCGCAAATATGACTGCAATGAACCAAGCTGTGCTTATTTTCCCATATCCACACCACGATGTTTAGACAATAATGACCAGATATGGCTTACGCGCCCGCGTTATTACTCTTACTTTAGCGCCAACCCTTATCATTGGCTTACTTCTGAGTGCGATTTTTTCTTTTAACCGTTACCATGATTTGGAAAAACAGGTTATCAACTCAGGCTTGAGTATTATCGAACCATTGGCCATTGCCAGTGAAGATGGTTTAAAAAATAATAGCCGCGAGTCGGTGCGCCGCATCATTAGCTACGCCCACCGTAAAAACTCTAAGTTTGTCCGCAGTATCGCGGTATTTGATTACAACCACGAACTATTTGTTACCTCAAACTTTCATCCTAGTTTTGAGTCGCTAACCTTCCCGCGAAATGAACCGATCCCTTTGTTGGTGACATCAAACCTCAGAGACAATACCTTGGTGCTTCGTGCGCCGATTATCAGTGAGTCAGGTATTTTGTCGAGCCCACGAGGAAAAGAGAATAATCCAGCACTGGGTTATATTTCCGTCGAGGTCGACCTTTCGTCTCTACGCCTGCAGCAATACCAAGAGATTTTCTCCTCATTCCTCGTTTTGCTTACAGGTTTAGGGCTGTCGGCGTTCTTTGCCTTGCGCTTAATGCATGATGTGACGCGCCCAATTCGCCATATGAAAAATATGGTCGATCGCATCAGACGCGGTCACCTTGATGTGCGTATCGAAGGAAAAATGCATGGTGAGCTAGACCAACTCAAAAATGGTATCAACGCCATGGCCGTCTCTCTGTCGGAATACCATGTTGAGATGCAACACAGTATCGATCAGGCGACCTCAGACTTACGTGAAACTCTCGAACAGCTCGAAATTCAAAACGTTGAGTTGGATATCGCCAAAAAGCGCGCTCAAGAAGCGGCTCGAGTTAAATCTGAGTTTCTTGCCAACATGTCACATGAGCTTCGCACACCGCTCAACGGGGTCATTGGCTTTACCCGCCAAATGCTCAAAACCCAGCTGACCAATAGCCAAGCGGATTATCTACAGACCATTGAAAAGTCGGCGAACAACTTACTGACAATCATCAACGACATCCTCGATTTCTCTAAACTAGAAGCCGGTAAACTGGCGCTTGAGAATATTCCATTTGAATTCCAAGACACTTTGGAAGAAGTGGTGAGTTTGCAGGCCACCAGCGCCCATGAAAAAGGCTTAGAGATCACCTTAAAGATCGATCCTAAAGTTCCGAGAGGCGTGGTGGGTGACCCATTACGCATTCAACAAGTTTTAACCAATCTAGTCGGAAACTCGATTAAGTTTACCGAACGAGGCAATATCGATATTAGCGTCGAGCTACGCTCACAAAAAGATGACCTGATTGAGCTGCAATTTATGGTGCGAGACACGGGTATTGGTATCTCTGAGCGTCAACAAGCACAGCTATTCCAAGCCTTTAGCCAAGCCGACGCAAGTATCTCTCGCCGCTACGGTGGTACCGGTCTTGGTCTAGTTATTACGCAAAAACTGGTCAGTCAGATGGGCGGTGAGATTAGCCTAACCAGCCGTCTACACCAAGGTTCGACATTCTGGTTTACCTTACGTCTGCATGCGGCTGAAATGCCAATGAGCGATCTGGTTGAAGTGGAAGTACTTAACCAGCGTTCACTGTTGCTGGTTGAACCAAATATGCAAGCGGCCTCTATTACTCGACAAATGCTGGTTCAACATGGACTGGTGGTGACCTATCGTTCATCAATGCCTGATGATGTAGAGAGGTTTGACTATGTTCTGCTTAATCTTGCTCCTAACCGGAGTAATGAAATCGACAAAGTGGAAGCATTAGTAGAAAAAGCTCTTAAATTCGCGCCTCATGTGGTGGTGGGTACACCAAGCACCATGCTTGCGTTGTCTGATCACTTAATTCAAAAATATCAAATCCACTGTATTACTAAGCCATTGTCGCGTAAAAAGCTGCTACAAACTATGGCAGCAAATCAAGAGAGCTTGCCAGCAATCACTCAACAAGTGGTTTGCAGTGAGAAGTTACCTTTGACCGTCATGGCGGTTGACGATAACCCTGCTAACTTGAAACTGATCAGCGCCCTACTTGAAGAACGAGTCGAAACCGTCATCTCATGTACCAATGGGCAAGATGCGCTAAGACAAGCTCAGCAACGCCATTTTGATATCATTTTGATGGATATCCAGATGCCACATATGGATGGCGTGACCGCTTGTAGCAAGATCAAAAACACCTCATTCAACTCTAAAACGCCTGTCATTGCCGTGACTGCCCATGCCATGAGTGGAGAACGAGATCGCTTACTCAATGCCGGAATGGACGACTACCTCACTAAACCGATTGAGGAACATGTCCTACAGCAAGTATTAATGCATTGGAATCCGCATACCAAAGCCAATGAACTCGAGAAGCTTGAACTGCCTGCGCAAGGGGAGCCCATCGTGCAACCTCATTCAAACAGCAATGAGCATAGTAATATGATCATTGATTGGCAGTCTGCACTGAAACAAGCGGCAAACAAGGAAGATCTTGCCCGTGATATGTTGCAGATGTTGATCGACTACATTCCAGAAGTGAATGAGATTGTCGAGCAAGCATTAGAGGAAGATGACTGTGATATTGAGCAATTGATTCACCATGTGCATAAACTTCATGGCAGCTGCTCGTACTCTGGTGTACCAAGATTGAAAAAGGTATGTGCCGCGATAGAGAAGGCGCTGCGCTCAGGGAAAACGATCGAAGACATTGAGCCTGAGCTGTTTGAGCTGCAAGATGAGATGGAAAAAGTCACCGCAAGCGCTGAACCTTACCTTAAACCAACAGCATAAAAAAGAGCGCGATTATCGCGCTCTTTTCACAATACAGCTACCGACTTAGTTTTCGAATATTACCGTCGCAACAGCATAGTGCCGCTCATCAGAAATCGATAAATGGAGATGCTTTACTCCCATAGCGCTGGCCAATTGCAACGCTTTATTACTCAATGTTAGCTGTGGTTTACCCGCGTCATCATTGGTAATTGTAAAATCATGGAAGGTCACCCCCTTCGCGATCCCCGTACCAAGCGCTTTTGACGCCGCTTCTTTAGCCGCAAAACGCTTGGCGAGGAAACGCCCTTGCTGTTTGCTGTCGGCAAAACGGGTCATTTCCTCAGGGGTTAGAATGCGTTGAGCAAACGCCACACCAGTGCGGCTGAGTGCCTTTTCAACGCGTTCAATTTCAGCAATATCTGTGCCTAAGCCTTTAATCGCCATTGTCTACTTACGCGCTTCTACCATAAGTGCACGCATATCTTTCACTGCTTTTTCAAGGCCATCAAACGCAGCACGTCCAATGATTGAGTGACCAATGTTTAGCTCGTAGATTTCAGGGATTGCGGCAATGGCCGCTACGTTATGGTAAGTCAGACCATGACCAGCATTAACAGTAATGCCTAAGCCCGCCGCATAGCTTGCACCGGCAGCAATTTTCTTCAACTCAGCTTGTTGTTCAGCTTCATTTTCTGCATCAGCGTAGTGACCAGTATGCAGTTCAATAAATGGAGCACCACATGCTTTTGCAGCATCGATTTGACCGCGGTCAGCATCGATAAACAGAGATACTTTGATGCCAGCAGCGGTCAGTTTTTCGGTTGCAGCTTTCACTTTTTCAAAGTGACCAACCACATCCAAACCACCTTCAGTGGTCAACTCTTCACGTTTTTCTGGTACCAAGCACACATATTCAGGTTGAGTTTCAAGGGCAATCTCAACCATTTCATCAGTCACGGCCATTTCAAGATTCATACGCGTTTGTAGGGTCTCACGTAGGATGCGAACATCACGATCTTTAATATGACGGCGGTCTTCACGTAGGTGTACGGTAATGCCATCAGCACCAGCGCGCTCCGCAATTTCCGCAGCATGCACAGGATCTGGGTACTTAGTACCGCGTGCGTTACGTAGCGTTGCAATATGGTCGATGTTCACACCTAGGTAAATTGAGCTCATGTTTTAATACTCCGTGCTCTGGGAACCATTGATAAAAATAGCTCCCGACTTTTTAAAGGTTTGCCGCCAAGGTAAGGTTTGAGCGCGATACGAGTAAAGCGCTTTGCGGCTTGTAATTGTGGTTTGGTTATAAATCTACGCTCACTTATAGCGATAAGTTCATCACCCTTGAACGTGAGGTTATCAAGCCTGACCGATGCAATAAACCCTTTCTGATCACGATAACGATAAGTCATAGTCGGATCTATCGGTTCTCCACTGCCCGCGCAGTGCAAAAAATCGACACCGTAGCCCATTGCCGCTAAAAGTGCGAGTTCAAACCGTCTTAGTGCAGGCTCAGGATTGTCAGCTTGTGCCAGTTCTGTCAGGGCATGAAGATAGTCATGGAACAGACCAGGCATCGGCACTTCCGCCATCAGTACACGCCCAATCAACTCATTAACGTACATCGCTGAGTAGAGATTGATGCCGGTTAACGGCAAGCCTAAGCTGATGGGTTCGGCTTGACGCAAAGTTTTCATTGAGCCATTGCCGGACCATTTAAGCAATAACGGCGTAAATGGTTGCAGCGCTCCCTTAAGGTTCGAACGCTTACTGCGAGCCCCTTTGGACATAATTGTGACGCGACCATACTCCTCACTAAAGACATCGAGAATAAGACTCGACTCACTGTAAGGTCGACGGTGCAACACAAAACAACGCTGTAAGCCTTCAGAAGACATTTATTACCATCCAATTGCAAAATAAGGAGCCACTGGGCTCCTTATTATTACTCACATTACGAAGCAAAGTTTGCTTGCTGATCGTAATTATAAATCGTCGATATAACCCAATGAACGCAGTGCACGCTCATCGTCAGCCCATCCCGATTTCACTTTAACCCAAGTTTCTAGGTAAACCTTACGACCAAACAGCTCTTCCATATCCAGACGAGCTTCACGTCCGATGGTTTTGATCTTCTCGCCACCTTTACCAATCACCATTTTCTTCTGGCCGCTGCGTTCAACTAAGATCAGCGCATTGATATGGAAACCATCCGTCTCTGGGTTGTAATCGAAACGCTCGATTTCAACCGTCACTGAGTAAGGCAGCTCTTCACCGGTAAAGCGCATCAGTTTTTCACGTACGATCTCAGATGCCATAAAGCGCTGAGAACGGTCAGTTACGTACTCTTCTGGGAAGTGATGTACTGCTTTTGGTAAGTGATCACGTACGTGCTTACGCAGCACTTCCATGTTCTTACCGTGTTTTGCAGAGATTGGCACAACGTCGACGAAGTCCATCTTCTTCGACATATCCATCATATGCAGCATAACGTCGTTACGGTCAGCGACAACGTCTACTTTGTTGACACACAAAACAACTGGGAAATTTGCGTTGCGCAGTTTGTTCAACACCATTTCATCGTCGTTAGTCCAGTGTGTACCATCCACTAAGAAGAACACTAGGTTTACATCACTCAGCGATGAGCTTGCCGCACGGTTCATCAAGCGGTTGATAGCACGTTTTTCTTCAATATGAAGTCCTGGTGTATCAACGTAAATTGCTTGGTAATCGCCTTCGGTATCCACGCCCATAATACGGTGACGCGTCGTTTGCGGTTTACGTGAAGTGATCGAGATCTTCTGTCCCAAAATACGGTTCAGTAGTGTCGACTTACCAACGTTTGGGCGACCTACAATCGCGACAAAACCACAGTGCTGGTTTTCTGGTGAGCTTGCCACTTGCTCGTTACCCGACGCAAAGTATGCATCGATATCAAATTCGTTATTGTCTGAATCAGCCATTGGTTAATTGCTCTAATGCCGTTTCCGCAGCCGCCTGTTCTGCCTTGCGACGACTGGTACCTTTACCAATTACAGGTGATCCAATACCTGCAACTTCACACGACACAGTAAACTCTTGGTTGTGTGCCTCACCTTTAATATTAGTCACTGTGTAGACAGGCAGCGGTTTTCTGCGACCTTGTAGGAACTCTTGAAGGCGAGTTTTAGGGTCTTTCTGTGATACACCTGGCTTAATTGCTTCTAGGCGAGTTTGGTACCAGCTCAACACAATACCGCGCACCGTTTCAATGTCGCTATCTAGGTAGATAGCGCCAATGATGGCTTCAACAGCATCGGCAAGAATTGAATCACGACGGAAGCCGCCACTTTTCAACTCACCTGGACCTAATTTTAAGTAATCTCCTAGGACAAACTCTCGCCCTAGCTCAGCCAATGTGTTACCACGCACAAGCGTTGCACGCATACGGCTCATATCACCTTCGTTAACCTTTGGAAAACGGTGATAAAGATCATCAGCAATGACAAAACTTAAAATTGAATCGCCCAGAAACTCAAGACGTTCATTATGCTTACCATTCGCGCTACGGTGAGTAAGCGCTAGGTTGATAAGCTCGGCTTGCTGGAAGCGGTAGCCAAGCTTTTTCTCTAGTATTGCGATTGGAGAATTCATACTCTCTCGTTAATCAAATCAGTCATCTCTTTAGCCGTTACCATTGTTACCCTGCAGTCAACCTCCAAGGTAACAACGTCAACGCTGACAGAGATTTAGTTAATCCCACCGATGCGATTAAAGCGCACTCCGGTAGGAATCCAAGTAGGCAGAATACTATCGTCACTGCGATCAAACTCAAAGCTGATCCAGATACCAACAGCTTTACCTACTAAATTAGCTTCTGGAACAAAGCCCCAGTAGCGGCTGTCAGCACTATTGTCACGGTTATCACCCATCACAAAGTAGTGACCTTTTGGTACAACCCACTCATTAACACCTGGACGAGGTTGGTAAGCCTCGATACGGTCGCGACGCAGCGGGTTGATAAGAATTTGGTGCTCTTGCGCTCCCAGTTGTTCATTCAACTGCATCATAGGCACGCCATTTTGTACAAATGGGCTCTCTTCAACATTGAATAGTTTTACTGGTTTGCAGCTATTTTCACCCGTTTTTTGAATACAGACTTGCTTGTCTTGGCTGTAACGAACAATATCGCCCGGCAGACCAACCACACGTTTGATGTAATCAATACTTGGTTGAGGTGGGTACTTAAATACCACGATATCGCCACGCTCTGGTTTACCGGTTTCAACCAGTTGTGTGCGCCATACAGGGTCTTTTAAACCGTAAGCGTATTTTTCTACCAGAATAAAGTCACCAACCAGCAGTGTTGGCATCATTGATCCTGATGGAATCTGAAACGGTTCATAAACAAATGAACGCAAAACCAATACAAAAGCAATCACAGGGAAAATCGAAACACTATTTTCAATCCACCAAGGCTGAGCTTTGATTTTCGCAACTGCCGCAGCATCTAGGCCGTTGGTCTGCGCTTCCACTTCCGCTAGCTTTAGCTGTCGTTTTTTCGCAAACACGAGCTTTTCCAGTGCCCAAACTACACCCGTTACTAACGTAACCAGCACTAAGATAAGTGAAAAAGTATTCGCCATTGACTTCCCTTACTTTCAAAAATGCGAAAGTGAAAGAGCCGAAACCCTTTCACTTACTTTGATTATAATACTGAGCAAATGCTCAATTTATTAATCTTTACCAACATGAAGAATTGCTAGGAACGCTTCTTGAGGCAGCTCTACGTTACCGATCTGCTTCATGCGTTTCTTACCTTCTTTCTGTTTCTTCAACAGTTTCTTCTTACGACTCACGTCACCACCGTAACATTTTGCCAGTACGTTTTTACGTAGCTGTTTCACGGTTGAGCGAGCAATAATGTGGTTACCAATTGCCGCTTGAATCGCAATATCGAACATTTGACGAGGAATGAACTCTTTCATTTTCTCAACCAACTGACGACCACGAGTTTGTGATTGATCTTTATGGGTGATCATCGCTAGCGCATCCACTTTGTCACCGTTCAACAGTACGTCTACGCGTACCATGTTCGATGCTTCAAAGCGCTGGAAGTTATAGTCTAATGATGCATAACCACGAGACGTTGACTTTAAGCGGTCAAAGAAGTCTAGAACCACTTCTGCCATTGGGATGTCGTAAGTCACAGCCACTTGGTTACCGTGATATACCATATCTACCTGAAGACCACGTTTCTCAACACATAGTGTGATTACGTTACCCAAGTAGTCGGTTGGCACAAGGATATTACAACGAGCAATTGGCTCGCGAATTTCTTCAATATCGTTTACCGCTGGCAATTTTGCAGGGCTATCGACATAGAACACTTCACCGTCGGTTTTCTCTACTTCGTAGACTACCGTTGGTGCTGTGGTAATAAGATCAAGATCGTATTCACGCTCTAGACGCTCTTGGATGATTTCCATGTGCAGCATGCCAAGGAAACCACAGCGGAAACCAAAGCCCAGAGCTGCAGAGTTCTCTGGCTCGTAGAATAGCGATGCGTCGTTTAGGCTCAGTTTACCAAGTGCATCACGGAACGCTTCATAGTCATCAGAAGAGACTGGGAACAAGCCTGCATACACTTGAGGTTTTACTTTTTTAAAGCCTGGTAGTGGTGTCTCACTGCCGTTTTTCGATAGCGTCAGCGTATCACCAACAGGTGCGCCAAGGATGTCTTTGATACCACAAACAACCCAGCCAACTTCACCAGTGCGTAAAACATCAGTATCAACTTGCTTAGGCGTAAAGATACCTAGGCGATCGACACCCCAAGTTTGACCTGTGCTCATCACTTTGATCTTGTCGTTTTTCTTCAGAACGCCATTTTTAATACGTACTAATGAAACAACACCAAGGTAGTTATCAAACCAAGAGTCAATAATTAGTGCTTGCAGTGGCGCATCAGCGTCCCCTTCTGGGGCAGGGATTTTATCAACGATAGTTTCAAGAACATCATCGACACCCAGACCTGTTTTCGCACTACAACGAGTAGCTTCCATCGCGTCGATGCCAACGATCTCTTCAATTTCTTCTGCGACACGCTCTGGATCCGCAGCAGGCAAATCGATCTTGTTAAGGATTGGCACAACCTCAAGATCCATTTCAATTGCGGTATAACAGTTCGCCAGTGTCTGTGCTTCTACGCCCTGACCTGCGTCAACCACCAATAGTGCACCTTCACATGCAGCCAAAGAGCGCGATACTTCGTAAGCGAAGTCAACGTGTCCTGGCGTATCGATGAAGTTAAGCTGGTAAGTTTCACCATCTTTAGCGGTGTAGTTTAGAGTCACACTCTGTGATTTGATGGTGATACCACGCTCACGTTCTAGATCCATTGAGTCAAGAACTTGCTCTGCCATTTCGCGATCGGTTAGACCACCACATACTTGGATCAGACGGTCAGATAGGGTCGACTTACCATGGTCGATGTGGGCGATAATCGAAAAGTTACGAATGTGCTTCATGATTTGGGGTGACTAAACTCTGTAAAATAGGACATAAGAAAGCCGTCGTTTGACGGCATTTCAATCAAGTTGGCAGATTCTATCCAATTTTGATCCCCAAGTCACTTGAGGATTTCACTGGATAGGTTCTCCCAATACTCTTAATAATATGACTTGTTGCGAAGATTGTCGCTCGATGCGTCCCGCAAGGCGTTTGGCTAAGGCGATTCCCCCAGCAGCAAACAAGGCTGATAGCAAGATTACCACGCCTTCACCTAACCCAAGCCAAGGGGCAATCCATAGGTGGGCTAAAGCGGCGCCAGCAATCAAAGCGAACAAAGGCGTTAAATATACGATCGCCGCTGATTGCAGCAGGCTTTTTTCCGCCATACCAATCTCAACGACCTGTCCTACGCTTAATGCTTGTTGGGTAAACAATTGCCAATGCAGTATTTTTTTACCCACTGCTTTAGAGACAATGCCGGTTCCACAACTTTTTTGAGATGAGCAGCTAGAGCAGCTTGTCTGCTGCTCACAACTCAGTTCAACATCATACCCTGATGATTTTTGGGTCACCGCAGAAACGGTGGCCAATGCCGTCATCATAAGTTTACTTCTCTGTTGGTGCGTTTATCGTAACTGATTGAGCAATACGTTTCGCGGTTTCAGGCGGAATATCGCCGACCACCGAGATTTCAGCATCTCCACGGACGTAAGAGTGTAATGTCCGGCGACCTTGGCGAACGATTTGCCCCTTCAAGGAATGATCGTCACGTTGTGAAACATAGATGGAGAAACTAAACAAACCATCACTGTACATCTGACTTTCAACCATTCTATCGGTCACGCCCATCCGATAACGATTGAGTTCTTTCGCCTCAAACCCTTTCGGAATCCAACTCACTGTCCAAAATGACTCACGCTCTTGAGCTTTCGGCAGCGAGATCACTTGCGGCAGCTTGACGTTCTTCAAGCCACTCATAATTTCGACCAGACGGTCACTCACACTATAAGCAATCGTACGGTACTGTTCGAGAACTTCACCATCGCGGTCGATCAAGTCTGCTCGCAACGGCAGCTTGGTTTTTTCATCAACCCAAAGGATATAGCTGTAACGCAAACCATCTTTAGGTACGACGCGCAGAACTTGGCATGCGGTCCCCGCTTCACGAGCACGGCCGACTTTAATAAAATCATAGTACTCGCTCAGTTCATCTGCATCTGAGTTTAAAAGCGGTATAGTCGGCGCCACCATTTCACCCGATTCAATGGTAAAAGGTTCGACACCCGGCTCAATATAACTCACCTCGTTACCGCGACGAATCACCTCGCGAACGGGACCGCTGAGATAGACGAGATGTGCATAATGCTCCTGCTCGCCACGAGCATGACGATAGAGCAAAGGTTCAATACTGTTTTTCTTAATCAGGATGTAAGACAGTTCATAATTAAGTTGCTGACTGGCTTCGTTCATTTGATGCAACAAAGCCTCTGCAGCTTTTTCGTCTGCAAAGGCCATTGGAGAAGTCAAACTGAACAGTGTCAGCGCACTGATCAGGAATTTTTTCATTCAACTACCGTATCTGGGTCGACATTAAGATCTACTGCGTTTCCACTGTGGAGTCTTAGTTGAAGTTCATAGTCTTGCAGCATCGCATTTATACGACGACGCTGTTCTTGTACATTGAGACTGTTCTTCGGCGCTTGCTCAACACTTTCACGCGTTAAGCTAACAGGCTCCGCACTACCAGCAAAAGGCACAGTTTGCAGTACTGGTAGCTGATCAGCTTCAGTAGTTGCGCTGCTTCCATGTTGCTGCACCCCTAAAATCACTGCCAAAGAGACACACGCAGCAATACCCACTTGCCCAAACTGTGTTAGCCAGTTTGGTAAGTGTAGCGCAGCCACTCTTGGCTTCGGTTGAGACTCTATACGAGCATCATTGATATTTGTGACATTATCGGTACTAAACGGAGTATGAGCCGGTTCATTTTCTAGCGCTAAAGCAACGCTTTCAGCAATATTCCACTCAGGCTTTGCTGGAGCTTCACCACGAAGCACATCACCAATAAGATGATAGTTCTTCCAAGCTTCTAAGCCTTGTTGGTCACTCTCTAGCTCTGCTATAAAAGCTTTGTCGACCAACTCTCCATCCATGAGTGCTGAAAGTTTCTCTTTGTCAGCCATTATTTTCACCATTAAAAAGTTGCTACTAGCGTTGCAGAAGAGGTTGGATTTTTTTCTCCACCGCTTCACGTGCACGGAAAATACGCGAACGTACTGTTCCTACTGGGCAATCCATAACTTCGGCAATCTCTTCGTAACTCAAACCATCGAGTTCACGTAGAGTCATCGCAGTTTTTAAATCATCAGGTAGTGCTTCTATCGCACTGAAAACTACTTGCTTCAATTCCTTGGACAACGTTAAGTTCTCAGGGTTCGATATTTCTTTCAATGCACTGCCATTTTCGTAATATTCAGCTTCTTCAGTGTCCACATCTTGCGCTGGAGGCCTACGGCTTTGTGCCACTATGTGGTTCTTCGCAGTATTAACAGCAATACGATACAACCAAGTATAAAATGCGCTTTCACCGCGAAAACTAGGTATTGCTCGATAAGCTTTAATAAATGCTTCTTGCGCTACGTCAGGCACGTCTCCCGGATTGCTTACGTAACGAGAAATAAGATTGCAGACTTTGTTTTGATACCTCAAAACTAATAAATTGAATGCTTGCTTATCTCCATTCTGAACTCGCTCAATTAATACTTGATCGGTCAGTTGCTCGTTCATTCGAGCGGGTACTCCTATTGTTTTAAATTCTTACCTCAAACAAGGTATGAATATTAATTATGCAAAATGTAGTATTGACACCACTGCTTACTTGAGCACTATTGTGACCAAGTAAAAAAATGAAAGTTCAAACAATTTTCATTTTTTCTTAAGGAAGTGATAAGTCAATGTCGTCTTTTGCTAGATTGTGAGGACGATGTGAGCGAAAAGCAATGACAATAAAACACAATTACGGTGTATGGAGTGTTATTATTGTTACCGATTTGACTTCGGTGGAGTGACACCACTCTACGATAACTCAGGATTTTAAAACTTTTATGAACGCAAACCGTGAACATCAGTGTGATGTGTTAGTGATAGGTAGTGGTGCTGCCGGTCTATCGTTAGCGTTGCGTGTTGCCGAGCACGGCAAAGTCATTGTGTTAAGTAAAGGACCACGCAGTGAAGGTGCAACCTATTACGCTCAAGGCGGTATCGCAGCCGTCTTTGACGAGTCAGACAGTATCGATTCTCATGTTGAAGATACGTTAATTGCCGGTGGCGGAATCTGTGAAGAAGAAACTGTTAAGTTCATCGCAGAGAACGCAAAAGAATGTGTGCAATGGCTGATCGATGGTGGTGTACCCTTTGACCGTGTTGAAAATGACAGTGATGAAAAACCTCGCTACCACTTAACGCGCGAAGGTGGTCATAGTCACCGCCGTATTTTGCATGCCGCTGACGCAACCGGTATGGCAATGCAAACATCTCTGCAAGATAATGTTCATAATCATCCTAATATCACCGTATTAGAGCGCCACAATGCGCTTGACCTCATTACTGAGGATAAAATCGGTGGCGACAATAAAAAAGTCGTGGGTGCTTACATATGGAACCGCAACCAAGAGCATGTCGAAACTGTGCGCAGCAAATTTGTCGTACTGGCGACAGGTGGCGCATCTAAGGTGTACCAATACACCTCTAACCCTGATGTCTCTTCTGGCGACGGTATTGCAATGGCTTGGCGCGCTGGTTGCCGTGTTGCAAACCTTGAGTTCAACCAATTCCACCCAACTTGCCTTTTCCACCCAGAAGCGCGTAACTTCCTGCTAACCGAAGCCCTACGTGGTGAAGGTGCTTACCTGCGCCGTCCTGATGGTTCTCGATTTATGCCGGACTTTGACGAGCGTGCAGAACTCGCTCCTCGTGACGTCGTTGCTCGAGCCATCGATTATGAGATGAAACGTCTAGGTGCTGACTGTATGTACCTTGATATCAGTCATAAGCCTGCCGAGTTTATCGAGAAGCATTTCCCAACCATCTACACTCGTTTGATGGACTTGGGCATTGATATGACCAAAGAACCGATTCCAATCGTTCCAGCGGCCCACTATACCTGTGGCGGTGTGATGGTGGATAAAACGGGCAGCACTGACTTGCAAAACCTTTATGCCATTGGTGAAGTGAGCTACACGGGTCTGCATGGTGCCAACCGCATGGCGTCTAACTCGCTGCTTGAATGTGTGGTGTATGCGGCCGCGGCTGCCAGTGACATTATTCGCAACCACCAAGACGTTGCGATGCCACCTGCACTGCCATGTTGGGATGAGAGCCAAGTCAGCAACAGCGATGAAGAAGTGATCATCCAGCACAACTGGCATGAACTGCGTCTGTTTATGTGGGACTATATGGGGATTGTGCGCACCAATAAACGTCTTGAGCGTGCACTGCGCCGTATCCAAATGTTGCAGCAAGAAACTCATGAGTACTACAGCAACTTCCGTGTTTCTAACAACTTACTTGAGTTACGTAACCTCCTGCAAGTCGCCGAACTAATGGTGCGTTGTGCAATGGAACGTAAAGAGAGTCGTGGCCTGCACTATACGCTTGATTACCCAGATCTGTTGGAAAACAGTGGGCCAACAATCTTGGTACCAGAAAAACTCAAATAATAGAAAAGGAGCCTAAGGCTCCTTTTTTAGTAGCAAGACCAAGTGCCAGTAATACTCTGGCACCACGCTATCGCGCCATATTAGATACCAGCGCTTATCCAAACGAATCGCAAGCACCCAAGCCGACAAGATCAGTAATCTCCCTGTTAGCTCACTGCGATGTTGGTTTATCTCAACCTCTCCGGTAGAAAAGAAGGTCACGGAACCGCTTAATGTCGGAGCGAGAAAGTTTTCTTGGTAAGCATACCCAACCATTTTTACCATTAAGTAAGCCGCGACAACGATTGGAAGTGGACTTGTCACCATAAAACAACAGGCCAGCACCAGCATGCTGGCGTTGGCCTGTTGAGAAAAGTGACTTGAACGAATAAATAACTTAACGAACTTTGCTGAGGTTGTGGGCGACAATTTTATCTACCATCGACGCATGACTTAAGTTCTCACTGCGACCATGCCCCATTACCCAAGCAAAAAGATCGGGGTCATCACACTCTAGCAACGATACAAAATCTCGTTGCTCTGTCTCAGTTAATGCATCAAAACACTCTTCGAAAAACGGCATAATGACGACATCCAGTTCTAACATACCTCGGCGGCATGCCCATTTAATGCGCGCTTTTTCTTCTGCGGTGTACATTCTCATTCCTCACCTGATACGTTGTTATAATTTCGAGTGTAACAAGCAAGTACGTTGACCACCACTATCTGTGCAACACTAGTGTCACAATTTTTGTAGAATCAACCTGCTGGCGATACACGTAGAATCGACGCATGTAATAATTGCAGCACCACCGCAATTAGATCTAATATTTGTCTTTCAGCACACGACCAAGGTAAACACTATGGATTGGCTTAACGACTTTGCCCCTCTATCGCACCAAGCCAGCGATACTCTGCCAGAACTTATGCTCACTCATCTCAATTCATGGGGCGTAGTGACATTGATTGGTGATGATGCCAAATCTTATCTGCAAGGTCAGGTCACTTGCGATGTGGTTCAACTCGATGCTAGCGAGTCGACTTTTGGTGCGCATTGTGACGCCAAAGGCAAAGTGTGGTCTATTTTCCGCCTTTTCCACCATCAGAACGGTTACGCACTGTTTGAACCTAAGTCTTCGATAGAAAAACAGCTTGCTGAAATCAAAAAGTACGCAATTTTCTCCAAAGTCACCATCGAGCAAAGCGATAGCATCCTGCTCGGTGTGATGGGTGAAAAAGCAGACCAGTGGATCGATACTCTCAGTGAGCAACAAGGCAACGTACGTGCAATTGAAGGCGGCACTGCGGTACGAATCGATGCGCAACGTTGGCTGCTTGTGCTTAACCAAAATGTGGCAGTAGCTCTCGTCGAGTCAGCGCAAGCAACATGCGTTGCTGAGTCACTCTGGTGCCGATTTGATATTGAAGCAGCTTTGCCGATTGTTGAGCAAGAAGAGCAAACGCAACACATTCCACAAGCCTTGAATCTACAAGCTCTGGGCGGAATTAGCTTTAAAAAAGGATGTTACACAGGCCAAGAGACTGTTGCTCGAGCTAAATATCGTGGCATCAACAAACGAGCAATGTATATCGTCAAAGGACACGCTGCCAACGCACTTGAAGAGCATACTGAATTAGAACGTGCAGTTGGTGAGAACTGGCGTAGTGCAGGTAAATTAATGGCACATTACCGTTTTAATGACGGTGAAACCATTGGCCTTGTCGTGCTACCCAACAATCTAGAAGCAGACACTCCACTTCGTCTTGCTCATCAACCTGAGTCAATTTGGGCGATTCAACCATTACCATACTCACTCGATGACGAATAACCTTGTAACCCAAGTCACCGAGTTCCTCGATATTCAGCAGGTGGAGTACCGCCTGCTGATGCATCAAACGGCGGCTGTCAGCATTGAAGATGCTGCCAAGCAACGAGGTATTCGCCCTTCGCAAATGGTCAAAGCTATTTTACTGCGCGATATGGGCGATCAATATGCCCTCGCTTGTGTGCCTGGCGATCGCTCTGTCGACCCCAAAAAAGTACGTGCTGTATTAAATTGTCGTCGTATGACTTGTGTGGATTTAAGTTTGGTCGAGGCGATCACTGGCTACGCCATCGGCACAGTCACCCCTCTGTTACTCAAGCAGCCAATGCCTGTTATTTTCGATCACACCATCCTCGATGAAAAACAAGTCACCATTAGCAGCGGTTCTAAGCTCGCCGGCATCTCTTTAGCGTGTGAAGATTTAATCGAGTTGTGTCACCCGATGTTCGCCTCAATACATCGCTAGAACTCACATTTCATACTTATCTCATTCATCAGACAAACATCGAGTTGCGATTAATATCGCAACAAGAGGTATGACTAGATTGTATTTATATTCACAACATAAACATAAATAGTCATCGATGTTTTTTTGTACTATTCTGACAACACTGTTAGCACATCAGCATTGCAGTGAGACAAGCCCCCCAAATTTAAGGCAACTCATTGCACAACTGGAGTACTAATGGTGAAAAAGTGAGTAGTGGTTTTCACGCTATCCACTTTTTGTGTAATGCATCTGTGACTATTCGCCCGCTTGAAGCGGGCTTTTTTTTGGCGTTAATTTTACTTTTTATTAACATGGTTGAGTATCTTTGTACTACGCTTACAGCAGTGAACAACAGAGATTTGGCTAACCAGACTGGTCAAACTTGTTGGGTTCCGACTACAGAACAAATATGAGGTAAACGTCACGCTAATTTGGAGATGTGTCGGTAGATTTGCTTACAGCAACACAATTCTCCAATTTGTTACAAATAACTGCACATTCCCCCATTACTATCACACTTTTTACGGCGGGGAATTCGTATAATCACAGTGCTTGCTAAACATGAAGGATACATTTATGAGACTGTTTAAGCGCTATACTCCAAGTATGATTGCTAAACACGTAAGTCGGCTATTTAAAGGAAGAATCTATATCTATGGTGTAGGTAAGTTTGAGTTTGACAATGGAAAACTTGTCCTTCCGGAAAGGGCAGAGCGAAGACACTATCAAGCCGTCAAAGAAGTGAATCAAGAGATTATGAAATTGCGCTGCGCGTATGCATAAAATCACCAATTTCAAAAAAACAGGGTTGGCTCGCGCCAACCCTGTTTTATTTAAGACTGCGTTGATGAGAATGACTGCTTAGCTAAATCAGGTAAATCCCCTTTCAAGCCTAATGCTCGCTTCATGATCTCATCTTTTGCTCCAGGCAATTGTCCTGCTAGCTTTAAACCAATGCCACGAATGAGCTTCTTGGCCGGATTGTCGCCTTCAAATAGATCCTTAAAACCCTGCATTGCCGCAATCATTTTCGCCGCTTCAGCTTTGCGCCAACGCTCATACCCGCGCAGATTTCGCTTGGTACCGATATCTTGTCCCTGTTGCCACACGGCCAGGATCTCTTGGGCTAAACTCGCCGCATCCAACAGCCCCAAGTTAACACCTTGCCCTGCCAACGGATGGATGGTGTGAGCGGCATCGCCAACTAAAGCAATACGCTCCGTCACAAAATCACGGGCGTAGCGCATCTTAAGTGGAAAGGCGAATCGCTCCCCAACCACTTCACACATCCCAAGTCGAGCACCAAACTCTGCCGTTAGGGCTTTGTTGAACTCTTCTTTCTCCATCGCAACTAAGCGCTCTGCACGACTCGGATCCGTTGACCAAACAATTGAACTCATTTGGCTACCAACCATCGGCAGAAATGCCAATGGGCCTTGTGGCGTAAATATCTGGCGCGCCACTTTTTCATGAGGCTCCTGAGTCCAAACATTCGCAACAATCGCACTGTGCCCATAGTCCCAATGGGTTAATGGAATATCTTGCTGACGACGAACCCATGAATTAGCACCATCAGCGCCCACGACCAATTTCGTTGTCAGTGACTGACCATTATCAAGCGTCAACCACACTTCACTTTCCCCCACGGCCATAGTTTGGCACTGGGCAGGCATAAACAAGCTCACATTGGTCTGCTTCTGCACTTGTTCCAATAAAGCGAGTTGAATCACTCGGTTTTCGACGATATGTCCAAGATTCGGTTGAGCGAGCTTCTGCGCATCAAACTCTATCCGAGCAAAGCTATCCTGTTCCCATACTTCCATCGCCATATAGGCTGCCGCTCGACGATCAACAATACCCTGCCAAGCGCCCAGATTGCGTAAAATCGTCTCACTCGAACGACTCAATGCCGAGACACGCACATCCGGCAGTTCAGCTAGCTCACTATCAGGCGCACGACTTTCTATCACTGCGACTCTAAGCTCTGAGTCTTTCAGCGCCGCCGCGAGCGCCAAACCCACCATGCCACCACCTACGATGGCAATATCTACGCTTTGCATCATTTTCTATTGAATCCTTTTTGGCGCTATCGCGCGACTAAACCTAATGTTCGTTGCAGTAATGGGGTCTTCAGTGGCGGAATATTATCCATCAAAGCTAAACCGATGTTGCGTCCGACTCTTAATGTTAAATAATCATTGGAGAACAGATGAACAAGCGATGATGTCAGCGAAATAGTATGAGTACGATCAGCTTCTCTACGTTGTTTAAACGCGCTGAGCACTGAGTATTGACCAACGTCATCCAATGAGTGCATCAGTTCCTCAGCCAAACTTGCCACATCACGAATGCCCAAGTTAAAACCTTGTCCCGCAATCGGATGCAAAGTCTGAGCGGCATTGCCGACAATGGCAAAGCGATGTGAGGTATTTTGCTCACGATAACGAAGCAGTAGCGGATAGCTCGCTCTTGCCCCAACGTGAGTCAGCTTACCGAGTCGCCAACCGAACTGCTGTTGTAACTGCGCTAAGAAAGCACAGTCATCAAGTTCAGTCATGTGCTGTGCAACCTCTGGTCTGACACACCAAACCAATGACATTCTGCCATCACTCATCGGCAGCAAAGCAACCGGGCCTTGTTGAGTGAAACGCTCAAAAGCTTGGCCTTGATGAGGCATTTCAGTCCGAATATTGGCAATCACTGCAACTTGGTTGAAATCATGTTCACGCAGCGCAATACCGAGCTGTTCACAACATGAAGAGATTGCACCATCTGCCGCAACCAGCAATTGGCATTGCAAGGCCACACCGCTTTGAAGTGTCACGATATTATGATCTTGTGTGCGCTCAACTTGCGCGACGGCATCTGGGGTGATCAATTCAATCTGCGGAGAATGCAAAACTTTGTCATGATAGATGCGTCCGACATCCGCCAGCTCAACCACATAACCAAGTGCTTGAATCCCAAGCTCTCGATGATCGATTTCAGTCATACCAGCATGGGAACGATCCGAAACATGAATGTGTTTTATCGCTGTGGCTACAGGTTCGATATCATGCCACAAGCCGAACTGGCGCAATATTTGAACCGTACCAAATGAGAGCGCTATCGAGCGAGAATCAAACCCAGGGTGAGCTTGATGGTCAACCGGAAACGGCTCAACAACAGCAACACGTAATTTGCCATTCGACAGCGTATCAAGTGCCAATGCGAGCGTCATACCCGCCATCGCTCCACCAGCAATTACCACATCAAACTGCTTCATCTTTTTAACCCGATTAATGAATGGTTGGCGCAGACTCTTGCTGAGTTGGTTTTTGACCAAACTCAGCGTGAATGGTCAACACGCAAACTTTTACGTGTTCAATCACTTGCTCAAGCAGCAAAGCTTGCTCTTGCATGTCATCTTCTTCATCAATACCAAGTTTGGCTATTTCTTCTAAATCATTCAGTGCTTCTTTCGCTTGCTTAGACGCTTTCTTGAGGTCGGTCCCTACCAACCCCAGACCTGAAATGAAATGATTCACCCAATCAGCAACACCGTCAGCCATATCAAACAGAGTGGCGCTCGCCTCTTCATCAGGCAAGAGTAATGACAATTCCATGTCACTACCTGTCACTTCTTTAATCGTAGCATCCAACGTTTGCTGCGCAAGCGTCAGCGCTTTGTCCGGCCATCCCATACCTTCATTGGTATAGTCAAAAATCAAAGGCTGCCAGCTTTTATCCGTTAAGCTCAGACCGCCACTTAACATGCCAGTTAGAAGACCGTGAAGCTCAGACGGGTTCACCGCCAAGCCAGCAGACTGCATTTCACTCGCGAAGGTTAAGTAATCGGGAAGGGTGATGTTACTCATGGATAAACCTAATTTTGCAAAATAATACTCAATCCTACCACTTCAAAGGATAAGCGAAAATGTACATCGCGTTAATAATGAGCGCCTTTTACACAAATTGCCCAATTACTGTGTGATTGCCCTTTGTTTTCGCTTTGTTGCACGGGAAAGACTTGAATCTTAACAAGGCTTTTTCTATAGTTTCCCCCTCGGTGATGGTCTGCATTATCACCTTAATTTAAGTGTAGAGTGGATATGAGTAGCCAAGCGGTAGAAGTTGAAATTTTAGGTAAGTTAACCCGAGTTAACTGCCCAGCGGGTCAGGAAGAAGCGCTGCTTCAAGCTGCCAAACGACTGAATGATCGTTTGCAAGATATGACCGACAAGACAAAAGTGACCAATGAGGTGCATCTGCTGACCATCGCGGCACTGAACTTCTGCTATGACTTGGAAACTCGCGATAACTCAACACATGAACAACAAGAGCTGCAACTGCAACTCAATGAGCGAATGGAGAAGCTCAACACATCACTTGATGAAGCGCTAAGTAAAGTACAGCCAGGAAAGCCGTCACCAATAGCGGAATAATTTTAACTTGATTGCAGAACGACTGGATAAACGAGTTCAGTGTTGTACAATCAAGAATCCAGATTTACCCTGGAGTGTGCGTTAGTGGGATTACGTCCCTGAGCCGATAAGCAATCCTAAAGGATTAGTACTTGACGGCTATTGAGCAAGCTCGGCATGCACCGAGAAGCCTACGGTCATCATTGCTGATCCGCCTTGAACCAGCTGGTTCAAGGGTCAAAATCTCCAACGGCACTCTGGGGTATCCTTCGATACCCTTTTAATTTGGGTATCTGCATGAATCTCTCAAGACAAGAATTTCGCCAGCAAATTCGCCAACTCAGACAACAACTCTCCCCACAGTTTCAACAGCAATCGGGCGCTCAACTGGTCGAACAATTTTCTACTTTGCCAGAACTGTCCAACGCACAACATATTGCCCTCTATTTAAGTGCTGATGGCGAAGTGGATACCCAACCACTCATCAAGTGGCTATGGCAACAAGGCAAACAGGTCTATCTACCCGTTATTCATCCTTTTTCTAAAGGTCATCTACTTTTTCTTCATTACCAAGCCAATACTGAAATGGTATTGAATCAATACCGAATTCTTGAACCTAAGCTCAAACAGTACTTAATCCAACCAGTGCATAAACTCGATATCATTTGCACACCTTTAGTTGCCTTTGATTCAACGGGGCATCGCCTTGGAATGGGCGGGGGATATTATGATCGCACCTTAGAGACTTGGTTTCAGAGTGGTCAGGGAGCCAAACCCATCGGCTTGGCGCACGACTGTCAGCATGTCAGTCGTTTACCCATCGAATCATGGGATGTACCACTACCAAAAATAGTGACACCGAGCAGGATATGGCTCTGGGAATGATATATAATCCCGCGCGCAAACGTTAACTATTCCATCCAGTTAGGAGATGAGCATGACTCAAGATGAAATGAAAAAAGAAGCGGCTTGGGCGGCGCTTAAGTATGTAGAGCGAGACAGCATTGTAGGCGTAGGTACGGGCTCGACAGTCAATCACTTCATCGACGCACTGGGTTCAATCAAAGATGACATCAAAGGTGCAGTATCAAGCTCAGAGGCTTCCACGCAGCGTCTCATCGATCTCGGTATCGAAGTATTTGATTGTAACGATGTAATGAAGCTTGATATCTATGTTGATGGTGCAGATGAAATAAACGCACATCGCGATATGATTAAAGGCGGCGGTGCAGCATTGACGCGCGAGAAAATTGTCGCAGCTATTGCCGATAAATTTATCTGTATCGTTGATGACACTAAAGCTGTCGATATTCTTGGTCAGTTCCCACTACCAGTGGAAGTGATTCCTATGGCGCGCTCATACGTTGGCCGCGAACTGGTAAAACTGGGTGGCGATCCTGCATACCGTGAAGGTGTTATCACTGACAACGGCAACGTGATCCTTGATGTGCATAATATGGAAATCGTCAATCCAAAAGAGATGGAACGTGCCATTAACGCCATCCCTGGTGTTGTGACTGTTGGTCTATTTGCAGCTCGTGGGGCTGACGTCGTGATTACAGGCACACCAAACGGTGCAAAAATCGAAGAATAGTAGAACTAACGTCGCGCCTTAACTCACCCCATTTCTAGCACTGAGTTAAGGCAAATTTGACGGTTATATTTCTGTTATTTCATTACAAGCGGCTCAGCAATGAGCCGCTTTTGTCTTTTATTCGCTTAAAAATTATTCTTTATTCCGTAATTTTCTTACCCAAATTAATTTTTTTTTGTTAACTTAATGAGCAGAAGACGCACAATGAAAACGTTTGCGCTCAATAAAAGCGGTTGTTCAACGTTCTGTTTTGACCCTTTTAAAGCCATGTGCGCCAGTTAAGCCCCCTTTCCCCCATTTTAAGGACGAAAATAATGGCCAAAGTTTCACTGGAAAAAGAGAAAATAAAAATACTGTTGTTAGAAGGTCTCCACCCTTCTTCTGTCGAAGTACTACAGGCAGCGGGTTATACCAACATCGAATACCACAAAGGCTCCTTATCGGAAGAAGAGCTGTTAGAAGCGGTTAAAGATGCGCATTTCATCGGTATACGCTCACGCACAAACTTATCCCAGCAAGTAATCGATGCGGCTGAGAAGCTGGTCGCGATTGGTTGTTTCTGTATCGGTACCAATCAGGTTGATCTCAATGCTGCAGCGGTACGCGGTATTCCAGTGTTTAACGCACCATTTTCCAACACCCGTAGCGTGGCGGAGCTGGTTCTCGGTCAAATCCTACTGCTACTCCGAGGTATTCCTGAAAAGAATGCCCTTGCTCATCGAGGCATTTGGAAGAAGAGTGCCGATAACTCTTACGAAGCACGCGGCAAACGCTTAGGTATTGTTGGCTACGGCCATATTGGTACTCAATTGGGTATCATCGCAGAAAACCTAGGGATGCGAGTTTACTACTACGATATTGAAAACAAACTCTCGCTAGGCAACGCAACACAAATTGCGACGATGAGTGAATTACTCAATAAATGTGATGTTATCTCGCTGCATGTTCCAGAAACGCCTGAGACCAAAAACATGATGGGCGCGGACGAGTTTGCTCGTATGAAGCCTGGCGCCATTTTCATCAATGCCGCTCGTGGTACAGTGGTCGATATTGAGGCGCTATGCCATTCATTAGAGGCCGGCCATATTTCTGGCGCAGCCGTTGATGTATTCCCGACAGAGCCAAAGACTAATGCCGATCCATTTGAGTCGCCTCTGCAGAAATACGACAATGTACTGCTAACACCACACGTAGGTGGTTCAACACAAGAAGCCCAAGAAAACATTGGTGTTGAAGTGGCGGGTAAGCTGGCGAAGTACTCGGATAATGGCTCAACCTTATCGAGCGTTAACTTCCCAGAAGTTGCACTTCCAGAGCATCGTGATTGCTCGCGCTTGCTGCATATTCACCAAAACCGCCCTGGCATCTTGACGCAAATTAACACCATCTTCGCTGAAGAAGGGATTAACATTGCGGGTCAGTATCTACAAACTGCAGCGGACATTGGTTATGTTGTGATTGACGTAGAGACTGAGCGCTCTAAAGAAGCCTTAGAGAAGCTAAAAGGTATCGAAGGCACAATTCGAGCACGTATCCTGCACTAAGCTTTATGCTAAAGATAACAGTAAAAACCACCGCGATTGCGGTGGTTTTTTATTTCAGTCTTGTGGCAGGTTAGGGCTTTAATGCCCGCTCACCGCGCGCAATCCCAACGACGCCACTGCGTGCCACTTCAAGCACATCCGTCACTTCAGACAATGCTTGGATAAAGGCGTCCAGCTTTTCTCCCGTCCCTGTTAACTGCACCGTATATTGCGCCGCAGTGACATCAACGATCTGTCCACGGAAAATATCAGCGGTTCGTTTCACTTCGGCTCGCGCAAAACCACTTGCTTTGACTTTCACCAACAGCAATTCACGCTCAATATGCTCAAGCTCTGTGACCTCTTGAACTTTCAGTACATCAATTAACTTATGCAGTTGCTTTTGGATCTGCTCTAACTCCATGTCGTCAGAGATAGTAGTGATATTGAGTCGCGACAGTGTTCCATCGTCCGTCGGTGATACCGTCAAAGATTCGATGTTATAGCCGCGCTGAGAAAACAACCCAACCACGCGAGACAGGGCGCCCGGTTGGTTTTCCAATAGTAATGAAATGATATGTCTCATGTTAGGTACGCTCCGTCTTGCTTAGCCACATCTTATCCATCCCTTCGCCTTTAATTTGCATAGGGTAGACATGCTCTGTTTCATCAACATTGATATCAACAAATACCAAACGATCTTTCATCTCAAGAGCTTGCTTTAGCCCAGCCTCAAGTTGATCCGGAGTCTCGATGCGAATACCCACATGGCCATACGCTTCTGCTATCGCAGCAAAATCCGGTACGGAACTCATGTATGAGTTGGAGTGGCGACCTTGGTAAATAATATCTTGCCACTGTTTGACCATTCCTAAGAATCGGTTGTTCAAATTGATAATCTTGACCGGAATATCGTATTGCATCGCGGTCGACAATTCTTGAATGTTCATTTGAATGCTGCCGTCACCGGTGACCACCACCACCTCTTCATCAGGCTTAGCAAACTTAACGCCCATCCCCGCTGGCAAACCGAATCCCATTGTGCCTAAGCCACCTGAGTTGATCCAACGACGAGGCTTATTGAATGGATAATACAGCGCTGCGAACATCTGATGCTGGCCCACGTCGGAGGCCACATAAGCGTCCCCATTAGTAAGCTTGTGCAAAGTTTCAATCACTTGCTGCGGCTTAATTCGTTCAGATGACGTGTCATAACTCAAACACTGCCTGTCTCGCCACGTTTGGATTTCATCCCACCAACGATTCAATGCCGATTCGTCATTACTTCCCCCTTGCTCCACCAGCAAATTCACCATAGCCTCTAGCACCTTATCGGCTGAGCCAACAATGGGAAGATCCGCTTTGACGTTTTTGGAGATCGAGGAAGGATCGATATCGATGTGCATGATCCGCGCGTTAGGGCAATATTTCTCTAGGTTATTGGTCGTCCGATCATCAAAACGGACACCGACACCAAAGATTAGGTCGGCATCATGCATTGCCATATTGGCTTCATAGGTGCCGTGCATCCCCAGCATACCTAATGAGTTTTTATGTGTCCCAGGGAAAGCACCTAACCCCATCAAGGTACTGACCACTGGCAAATTCAGTGTTTCAGCCAACTTCAGCAACGGTTGATCGGCTTCAGAAATCACCGCTCCGCCACCGACATAAAGCACGGGTTTTTTCGCTTCTAGCAGCGCTTTTAGCGCCTTTTTGATCTGCCCTTTATGTCCGCTTGTTGTCGGCTTGTATGAGCGCATTGAGATGGTTTCAGGGTACTTATATGGCAACTTCACCAACGGGTTCATCACATCCTTTGGCAAGTCAATCACTACCGGCCCTGGACGACCTGTCGTTGCAATGTAAAAGGCTTTTTTAACCGTTTCAGGAATGTCTTCTGCTTTTTTGACCAAAAAACTGTGTTTTACCACCGGTCGAGAAACCCCAACGATATCGCACTCTTGAAAAGCATCGTTACCTATCAAGTTGTTTGGTACGTTGCCAGAAATCACGATCATTGGGATGGAATCCATATACGCCGTCGCGATACCCGTAATGGTATTGGTTGCGCCAGGGCCAGAGCAGACCAGTACGACTCCCGGCTTACCCGTCGCTCGAGCGTATCCATCCGCCATATGCGTCGCGGCTTGCTCATGACGAACTAAGACATGTTTGATTTGATCGGTTTTTGCATGAAGCGCATCATAAATATCCAAAACGGAGCCGCCTGGATAACCAAAAATTTGCTCAACGCCTTCTTCGATAAGAGATTGCACCACCATCTCATTACCGGACAACATCGCTGCCATATTGTTCTCCTTATCTGCTCGCAGCCTATTTGGTCAAATGGCTGTGCAGTTGTCACATAGTCTAGGGCTTACTTTTAGCCTAATAGAAAGACTTCCACTTCTTCTCTATGCCTTGCGTTCGGTCATAACAAAACACAAGATACGGCAACAAATGTAACGTTTTATTTTCAAAGATGCTATTGCGACCTTTCTCCCAATCCCCATACAATTCTGAAAAACAACGACCAAGCAGTTTAACAACAAGAGTTACACCTCACTGTTAGCATCAAATGACAAAAATCCCGACAAAAAAGGCGGATAATTTTTCACCACCTCTGTGGCAAAAAAAATCCCCGCATACCAATGCGGGGACTTGTCTGGTCAGAAATAACGGCAAGCGTTATTTATTACCGTGCTTGTCGTCGTACATCTCTTCGATTTCATTTTGATACTTATCGTGGATTACTTTACGACGTAGCTTCTGAGTTGGCGTTAATTCACCATCATCCATGGAGAACGCTTTTGGCAGCAATTTGAACTTCTTCACCTGCTCAAACTTAGCCAGTTCTTTCTGTAGTTCATTAACTCGCTTCTCAAGCATCTCAATAATTTGATTGTGCTTAATCAACTCAACACGGTCATGGTATTTGATATTCAGCTCTTTGGCATACTCTTCCAAGCTGTCGTAACAAGGCACTATCAGCGCAGATACAAACTTACGAGTATCGGCGATAACCGCAATCTGCTCGATAAAATGGTCTTTACCGATCGTGCCTTCCACCATTTGCGGTGCAATGTACTTGCCGTTTGACGTTTTCATCAGCTCTTTAATGCGATCAGTAATAAATAGGTTACCGTTCTCATCAATATGACCTGCATCGCCAGTTTTTAAGAAACCGTGTTCATCGAAAGTCTCAGCGGTTTCCTTTGGCATTTTGTAGTAGCCACGCATAACCATTGGACCACGAACCAAAATTTCATTGTCTTGACCAATCTTAACTTGTGCGCCCGGCATCGACATACCGATCGAATCTGGGTTAAAACATTTATCGTCCCAACATGAGATTGTGGCGGTGGTTTCTGTCATACCGTAGCCAAGTTTGACGTTGATACCCAATGCATGGAAGAAGCGACCGATAGTCTCATCAAGCTTAGCTCCGCCACATGGCATAAAGTTAATACGACCGCCCAACAAGGCACGCAGCTTTGACAACACCAATTTATCCGCCAACTTATGGGCACGTTTAAGCATAAATGATGGTTTGTGCCCTTCTTGATGACACACCGCCATTTTCGCCCCCATGTTTACTGCCCAAGTGAACATCACCTTACGCATAAACGGTGCTTTAGCGACCTTTTCATGAATCGCTGAGAAAATCTTCTCGTAGAAACGAGGAACCGCACACATCACTGTTGGACGCACTTCACTTAAAGCATCGCGAACCTGCATGGTGTCTTGTAGGTAGCAGTTAGTGGCACCTTTATACAGAACGTAAAAAGTCCATGCACGCTCAAACACATGAGAAAGTGGCAGAAAACATAGCGAAACATCTTGCTGAGATAAACTTAAGCGTTCATCGTGACCTTGCAACTGTGCGCCAATGTTAGCGTAATCCAGCATCACCCCTTTCGGTTGCCCTGTCGTGCCCGAGGTGTAAATCAATGTGAAAAGATCATCGAAATTTGCATCAGCGAGTCGCTGTTCAAATTCAGCTCGATACTCATCATTACCTTTGGCAATAAAGTCATCCCAAGTAAGTGCAAACTCGCAATCACCAAAGTCGATGTCATTAGACATTGCCACTACAAGTTCTAGCTCTTCACACTGCTCAAAAATCGAAGCTGCTGCATCAAACTGAGACTGCTCACCAACGAACAGCACTTTGACATCCGCATTTTGCAAAATATAAGCAGATTGAGCGGCCGTGTTGGTTGGGTAGATAGGAACTGTCACACCACGCAATTGCATTGCGGCGATATCCGCAATAGTCCACTGTGGCATGTTATTAGAGAAAATCCCTATCTTGTCTTGGACTCTCAATCCCTGAGCCAATAATGCAAGGGACACAGCATCCACTTGCTGACCAAATTGCGCCCAACTCATGCCTTGCCACAAACCTTCAACTTTGTGTTTTAGTGCAGTACGTTGGTTACCTTTTGCAATTTGCTCGCGAATTCGTTTAACGATGTGAAAATCTAAATTGGCCATCTTTTCTACCTTTAAGCTTACACCTGTAAGCCTTTTTGCGCGCACAGTGTACATTTCAAGCAAAAAAAGGCAACTGACACGTATCAAACTTATACGAAAAAGCCCCGAAGAGATGACTCATTCGAGGCTTTTATATACTAACACTTTGGTCATTTAAGCAATTAGTTAGAAATAAGCAGATCGTAAAGCAACGTTATTTCAATCAGTTGCGTAGCGCTTAAACTTACTCGCCTTCGCGGCAAACTTCCATCAAGCGATCTCGTAACCAAATATGTCCTTGGTCTTTTTCATTAGACTCGTGCCAGCTCAAGTAACCACTGATGGTCTTATTGCTCAGTGGTGTAGGCATGATCTGCAGTTGATCTTTATTGGCTGCATTTTCAACCATCCAACGCGGTGCGATCGCGATTAACTCTGATTGCCCCACCACGTAAAGAAGGTTACTTAAACTTGCTCCTTCATAAGAAGCGCTGACATCAACACCTTGATATGCTTGCTCAGAGATCCCTTGTTGACCATCGACTTTAGATAGCTTTGCGTGTCGCTCGTTTAGTAGTGCGTCGCTTGAAATAACGTGCTGTAAGCGAGGGTGTGATTGACTTGCAACAACAACCAACTCATCTTTGAATAACTCAACATTGTGTACGCCTTGCTCTGTAAAGCAACGGTAATCAATCACCAAGTCCAGTGCTTGGTTACGCATCCGTTCCGTAATGTTCTCATCATATTCAGCATCAACATGCAACTTCACTTGAGGAGCATGCTCTTGGATATAAGACAAGATGCGCGGAGCAAATCGCATATCACATGGGCTACATAATGAGAGGTTAAATTGGCGTGCAGATGTTTCTGGAGCAAAGTCCGCGGTTGGCAATTGACTGCGAATCAGCTGTAAAGCTTGGCGAATAGGCACAAACAGCTGTCTTGCTCGTTGTGTTGGCTGGATGCCGCGACCTTGACGAATAAACAACTCATCACTGAACATCACTTTTAGGCGCGCAACCGCATTACTTACGGCAGGCTGAGACATGCCTAGATTGTGTGCTGCACGAGTAATGTTCTGTTCCTGCATCACAGCATCAAACACAGTCAGCAAGTTTAGGTCTACGCTACGCAGCACAGACTCCATACGATTATTAATAGGAGAAGTTACAGTGGCTTTGATATCAGTCATCGATCGAGTCCCAAGAGTCTAATAAGAAAAACAGCTAAGAAAACAACCGCACTCTTAGCCAAATTGAACAGGTGAATTATTCATTTTTCAGATAATTACTTATTAATTGGGACTATTGACTAATTGAATATAGCTTGGCAAATCAATTGAGAACAGATCATAAATTTTTAGTATGAATCAATGGAATTTCTTTTAAATCAAAGTTTTAATTATATATATAAAAAAGACTAAATTGATGTTTATACCAGCTAAAAACCTCTCATTAACACTTGGTAATAAATGAAACAAAAACTATTTCAAGGCATTACAAGGTAAACCACTAAACATTGATAACGTAACTCGGAAAATCAACCTTCCCCCATAATTGCTGCCTCAACTGCTCCGTGTTATCCCATTCTTTATTGAGTATCCAGTCAGTAATTGCGCCTGCTACATCAGGATAAACCACACGCTCACCCGGAGTTTCATCCAGCCAACGGCGTACCACACTAGCATCAAGATGCTCCATACTGCTCGCCAAGCCGAGTTGCTCTAATGTTGCTACATTTGATAGTTGCTCGAACTGACCACCAAGCGGCTTTAAGAGTAGTTTTTTTCCCAGTGTCAGCGCCTCTGATGGCAATTCAAAGCCACCATTGGCGATAATGCCGGAGCAACGATTGAGATAATGGTGGAACTTGTCAAAGCTCAGTGGATTAAAGTGAATATTCTCAATCTGCGTCGGCTCAATTATATGTGGGTGAAAACAGATAAATGCTTGGTTTGAAAAACGCAACAACAAGTCACTAATGTCATCAATATTCTCGAAAGGCAGATAGACCAATACTGATGTATCCGACTCAACCTCTTCAGGCTGAGTGTGTACGATCGGCGGTAAAATCGGCTGATCAAAGTGGTGCCAATGCAAGCCTATGTTTCGGCGACTGGGTGCAAAATAACGAATTACGCACTTATCAATCCAACTCGCCCCACGCAATGGAACAGAGTAACGAAAGGCGTTTTGATGACTAATGCTAATCACCGTTTTGCCCTGCCGCTTGGCGGCCCACGCGGAAACCGGCTCAAAATCATTGAGGATAAGATCGTACTCAGACAAATCTAACTGCGTCACCTCTCGCCAAAAACAACTTAGGTTGTTACTCATTACCGTTTTAAAATAGCTCACCTTTCCCTTGTCAGCAGTAAACGTTAGCCCACGACAGAGCTGGTAATCACCAAAAGGATCCATGGCAAAATATTTGTTGGCCTCGCGCCCAGAAAAAAGAAAATCAATCGCTATCCCGCGTTGTTTGAATGCGGAACACATCGCTCGCGCTCGCGCGATATGCCCATTGCCAGTGCCTTGAACACCATAAAGAATCTTCATCTATTGCACTCCTAACCAATGCAATGATGCACTCGCACAACTCAAACCAAGCAACGCACCAAAAACAATATCCGTAAGAAAATGTACACCTAATAAAATGCGCGACAGAGCAATTAGCCCTGCCCACATAAAGGCGAATTCTGTCACGCTAGGGTAAAATTGACTGAGTAACGTCGCGATGA
This sequence comes from Vibrio panuliri, assembly GCF_009938205.1. Lineage (NCBI taxonomy): Bacteria > Pseudomonadati > Pseudomonadota > Gammaproteobacteria > Vibrionales > Vibrionaceae > Vibrio > Vibrio panuliri. Next base: position 2,768,839 of record NZ_AP019654.1, read on the forward strand.
GGAACGCAGCCGCAGTATGCCCAGAAGGCAGGCTGTAACGATCGGAAGGCGTGATAAATGAGGGAATCAATGGACTAAGCTCAGTTGGGCGCCGACGCTTAAATAGATTTTTACTCAACCAGTAGATCGGTAGCTCAAGCATAAAAGCCAGCACTCCAGCAAGTAAAAACCGCTGACCAACCTCACCATCTAACCACCATGCCAATGTCCCTATTACCAAATACAAGTGTCCATCTCCTGTATGGGATATCGCTCGGCTAACGCGAGAAATGGGCTGACTGAAACGGTTTTGCAGACAAAAAAGTGAAAAGGCCAAATCAAGCTTGGCAATCGATTCCATTGAGCGCATGCACTATCTCCGCTTTTATTGCACTAGCGATAAAGTTAGAAGAGAACAATGACAGCGCGGTGACGCTTTCGCGTGATTCTGATGACATTTTACTCAAGCATCCGCTTAGGGCTTAGTGATAGATATCGCTAATACGTACCCACTGAGCAATTGATAATAAGCTAGCGATAAATGTCGCACTGCACTGATGAGTGGAAAAAAAATAACCAATTTTGTCATTTACGGTTGACTCATCATGCTGAGTACGGTACTAATTCTATTAACTTAAATATGTGGATTCATTAACTCTCATAGGAAGTAGTTAACAATGACAATGCATTTCTCTATTCTGCTGAGCCTCCTCCTGATCGTGAACACATCGCGCGGGTAGGCTGTGGAAGAGAAATAACCACACGGAATTACAAAAAACCCGCAACAGATTGCGGGTTTTTTTATGTTCAAATACAGGAAGTAAACGTTTAAATCCCCGTAGCAAGCGGATAAACGACGGATAAGGAAGCAATTATGAACGATCAAGTCATCGTCTTCGATACCACTTTACGTGATGGCGAACAGGCATTGTCAGCCAGTTTGACGGTAAAAGAGAAACTGCAAATCGCCTATGCCTTAGAGCGTCTTGGTGTTGATGTGATTGAAGCCGGTTTTCCTGTCTCCTCACCGGGTGATTTCGAGTCCGTGCAAACTATCGCACGTAATATCAAAAATAGCCGAGTTTGTGCATTATCTCGTGCAGTGCCTAAAGACATCGATGCCGCGGCAGAAGCATTAAAAGTCGCCGATGCTTTTCGCATACATACCTTTATTTCTACCTCTACTGTACATGTACAAGACAAGCTAAGACGCAGTTACGATGACGTCGTTGAGATGGGCGTCAAAGCCGTCAAACACGCTCGCCAATATACGGATGACGTTGAGTTTTCGTGTGAAGATGCTGGTCGAACACCAATCGATAATCTTTGTCGCATGGTCGAAGCGGCGATCAACGCAGGCGCAACTACTGTGAACATCCCTGATACCGTCGGTTACACTGTTCCAAATGAGTTTGGCGGCATCATCGCGACTCTATTTAATCGTGTTCCGAACATCGACAAAGCAATCATTTCCGTGCATTGCCATGATGACTTAGGGATGTCGGTTGCAAACTCTATCGCTGCAGTTCAAGCGGGGGCTCGTCAGGTAGAGGGAACCATCAATGGTATTGGTGAGCGTGCGGGTAACTGCTCGTTGGAAGAGATTGCGATGATCATCAAAACTCGCCAAGAGTTGCTAGGGGTTCATACCGGTCTAAAACATGATGAAATTCATCGCACCAGCAAGCTCGTCAGCCAGCTATGTAACATGCCTATTCAAAGCAACAAAGCCATTGTGGGTGCCAACGCTTTTAGTCACTCATCTGGAATTCACCAAGATGGCATGCTTAAAAACAAAAATACCTATGAGATCATGACGCCAGAGTCAATTGGTCTTAAAAACCAAGCCCTTAATCTAACCTCTCGCAGTGGTCGCGCTGCTGTTAAAAGCCATATGGATGGCATGGGCTATAAGGAAGATGAGTACAATTTAGATGCCCTGTATGCAGACTTCTTGAAACTAGCAGACCGTAAAGGACAAGTCTTTGATTACGACCTAGAAGCGCTAATGCACTTCTCTAACCTGCGTGAAGAAGATGACTTCTATAAATTGAACTATCTAAGCGTTCAGTCAGGTAGCGTGATGGCGACAACCAGTATCAAAATTCAATGTGGTGATACCGAGAAGAGCGAAGCCGCGGTAGGCAATGGCCCCGTCGATGCCCTTTACCAATGCATTTACCGCGTGACGGGTTACGACATTGTTTTGGATAAGTTCGATCTAACCGCCAAAGGCGAAGGTGAAGATGGTTTGGGTCAAGCCGACATCATCGCTAACTATAAAGGGCGTAAGTACCATGGTACTGGTGTCTCGACCGACATCGTCGAAGCTTCAGGACAAGCATTGCTGCACGTAATCAACAGTATCCATCGTGCAGATGAAATTGAACAAATGAAGCAAAAGAAGATTGCCACTGTATAGGGTGACAAACAAACACTGCCTATAGCGGTGTTTGAATAAATTAAAAAAGCAGCACAACGCAAAAAAGTTAAAGGACGACCATGACAGACAAGAGATACAAGATCGCAGTACTAGCTGGCGATGGGATTGGCCCAGAAGTAATGGTACAAGCTAATAAAGTGCTTGATGCCATCGAAAAGAAACATGCCATTCATTTCGAACGCGAAGCGCACGATGTGGGCGGGATAGCAATTGATAACCATGGCACACCTCTACCTGACAGTACGGTCAAAGCCAGTGAAGCAGCCGACGCAGTCCTATTTGGTTCTGTCGGTGGGCCGAAATGGGAGCATCTGCCACCCAATGATCAACCTGAGCGTGGCGCCCTGCTACCTCTGCGTAAACACTTCCAGCTATTTTGTAATCTGCGCCCGGCACAAATCCATTCGGGCCTAGAAGCCTTCTCACCTTTACGCGCTGACATATCTGAACGTGGTTTTGATATTGTCGTGGTACGTGAGCTAACCGGTGGTATTTATTTCGGCCAACCTAAAGGGCGTGAAGGCGAAGGGGCAAATGAAAAAGCCTTTGATACCGAGGTTTATCATCGTTTTGAAATTGAGCGCATCGCAAAGATTGCTTTCGAATCTGCTCGCCTACGTCGTAAAAAAGTCTGCTCAATCGATAAAGCTAACGTACTACAAAGCTCTATTCTATGGCGTGAAGTGGTTGAAGAAATCGCCAAAGATTACCCGGATATCGAGCTTTCACATATGTACATCGACAACGCGACGATGCAGCTTATCAAAGATCCTGCGCAATTCGATGTGATGCTATGTTCCAACATCTTTGGTGACATCATTTCCGATGAGTGTGCAATGATCACTGGCTCAATGGGTATGCTTCCCTCGGCCTCTCTAAACGAAAGTAAGTTCGGTTTGTACGAGCCTGCTGGCGGCAGCGCACCTGATATCGCAGGCAAAAATATCGCTAACCCAGTCGCGCAAATCCTATCTGCAGCACTGATGCTACGTTACAGCTTAGGTGAAGAAGCCGCAGCTCAAGATATTGAAGCAGCGGTAAGCAAAGCCCTAGCAGCAGGTGAACTCACCGCAGATCTCGCTGGCAATAAACCGGCGCTGTCGACCTCTGAGATGGGCGATAAGATCGCAAGCTACATTCTAAATTCATAATCAAACACAACAGAATAATTAAAGTCGTTAGACAATACACTGAAGCCAATGCCTTAGACATTTCCTCTAAGTCATTGGTGCTGCAACAAGGCAGCGATATCAATCAAACCCGGGAGCTGAGCACACTCAATGACCGGAAGGATTAAAAGAGCTAACGCGGTTGCAGTGACAAGGACGACGGGGAAAAATAAATGGGCAAAACATTATATCAAAAAGTCTACGACGCACACGTTGCTGTCGCAGCGGAGGGTGAAAACCCGATTTTGTATATCGACCGACATTTAGTGCATGAGGTGACCTCACCACAAGCATTTGATGGGCTACGCGAGAAAGGACGTAAAGTACGTCAAGTGAGCAAGACCTTTGCCACTATGGACCACAACGTATCAACCACAACCAAAGATATTAATGCTTCCGGTGAAATGGCGCGTATCCAGATGGAAACGCTGTCTAAAAACTGCGAAGAGTTTGGCGTTACCCTTTACGATATCAATCATAAATACCAAGGCATTGTGCATGTCATGGGACCAGAGCTAGGCATTACTCTGCCAGGTATGACTATCGTCTGCGGTGACTCACACACCGCCACACACGGAGCTTTTGGTTCACTGGCATTTGGTATCGGTACATCAGAAGTTGAGCATGTACTAGCAACACAGACGCTAAAACAAGCTCGTGCCAAAACCATGAAAATCGAGGTACAAGGCAAAGTTGCTCCGGGTATTACGGCGAAAGATATCGTGTTGGCGATTATCGGTGAAACAACAGCCGCTGGCGGTACAGGCTATGTGGTTGAGTTCTGTGGTGAAGCAATTCGTGACTTAACCATGGAAGGCCGTATGACTGTATGTAATATGGCGATCGAACTGGGCGCAAAAGCGGGCCTGATTGCACCGGATGAAACCACCTTTGACTACGTTAAAGGGCGTAAATTTGCACCAACTGGAGCAGATTGGGATGCTGCGGTTGAGTACTGGCAAACCCTACGCACTGATGAAGATGCTGAATATGATGCGGTCGTCACTTTGCAAGCTGCCGATATCAAACCTCAAGTCACTTGGGGAACCAACCCGGGTCAAGTTATCGCAGTAGATGCACCGATTCCCGCGCCAACAAGTTTTACTGATCCAGTTGAAAAAGCTTCAGCTGAAAAAGCACTGGCTTACATGGGTTTGGAAGCGGGTAAATCCCTGTCTGACTACTCTGTCGATAAAGTGTTTGTTGGCTCTTGCACCAATTCACGCATTGAAGATATGCGTGCCGCCGCCGCGGTAGCAAAAGGGCGTAAAGTCGCCTCTCATGTTCAAGCGCTGATCGTGCCAGGTTCAGAACAAGTTAAAGCGCAAGCGGAAGCGGAAGGTCTAGATACCATCTTTAAAGACGCTGGTTTTGAATGGCGCTTACCAGGATGCTCAATGTGTTTGGCAATGAATAACGACCGCTTGGGGCCTCATGAGCGCTGTGCTTCCACCTCAAACCGCAACTTTGAAGGTCGACAAGGGCGTGATGGTCGTACCCATCTAGTGAGCCCTGCGATGGCCGCTGCCGCTGCGATTGCGGGTCACTTTGTTGATATTCGTGAATTGGACTAAGGAGAATCAAACATGTCAGGTTTTAAACAACATACTGGTTTGGTTGTCCCATTGGATGCAGCCAACGTCGATACCGATGCCATCATCCCAAAGCAATTTCTACAGAAAGTATCGCGCTTAGGTTTTGGTAAACACCTATTTCATGACTGGCGTTTTCTTGATGACGCGGGTGAACAGCCAAACCCTGAATTTGTAATGAATGCACCACGCTATCAAGGCGCTTCAATTTTACTTGCCCGTGAAAACTTCGGCTGTGGTTCTTCTCGTGAACACGCCCCTTGGGCGCTCGCTGACTACGGTATTAAGGCGATGATCGCCCCAAGCTTTGCCGATATCTTCTACGGTAACTCAATCAACAACCAAATGGTACCGGTGCGCCTAACCGAGCAAGAGGTCGATGAGATTTTCCAATTTGTTGACGCCACCGAGGGTGCGCAAGTAGAAGTGGATCTGGAAGCCAACGTGGTTAGAGCAAATGGCAAAGAGTACGGTTTTGAAATCGATAGCTTTCGTCGTCACTGCTTGCTCAATGGTTTAGACAATATTGGACTAACCCTGCAGCATGAAGAGAAGATCGCTGAGTATGAGAGTAAAATCCCGAGCTTTTTAGCTTAAAAAATACCTCTAAAGGTTGGCAATCGCCAACCTTTTTTATCTCATTTGAAATATTTGTTTCTTGGTATAGGTCTAATAGATAACGTGTTCAAAACATAGAGTAATATCGATGCCTAGATTCGCTATTGTCACCCTTGCGCTATTTTCACTACCACTGTACGCCGCACCAGAGGCGAAACTTTGGAGTTATTGGCAACAAAGTAATGAAAGCAATTCTACCGAGATCTCCCATCAAGCTTGGCAAGAGCTCCTCAATCGCTATATCTCTGAACAAGGTGAACACAACCTTTTTGCGTACAAAGCAGTTACGCAAGAAGATAATGCAAAGCTCGACAACTACTTAAACCAAATGGCCCAAGTAAACCCACTGCAATACTCGAAAGATGAACAGTATGCCTATTGGGTTAATCTCTATAATGCGATTACCGTTGATCTTATCTTAGAAGCATACCCAGTGAGTTCTATCACCAAGTTGGGTGGTCTATTTAGCTTCGGACCTTGGGACGAAGATGTGATTACCATCAACGGTAAAACGATCACCCTTAATGATATTGAGCATCGAATTTTGCGCCCTATCTGGCAAGAGCCCCGCACTCATTACGCGGTTAACTGTGCCAGTTTAGGTTGCCCTAACCTACAACAACAAGCGTTTAGCGCCGATAACACTGAGCAATTACTTGAGAGTGCCGCAATAAGCTTTATCAACAGTAATAAAGGCGCTCAGGTTGAAGGCAACAAGTTAGTCATCTCTTCAATTTATGATTGGTTTGGTAAGGACTTCGCAATTGATGGTGGAGTAAGGGCGCATATAGAAAAGTATCGACCAAGTCTAACAAACGCACCTGACAGCATTGATTATGAATACAACTGGTCGCTGAACGAAAAACGTTAACGACTAAAACGAAAAAGCCCCGACCTAATGGTGGGGACGCCTAGTCCAGGGCTCTAAAATATTACCTGGCGATGTCCTACTCTCACATGGGCGGTGCGATGGTTCGACACTTCGACGTTTCGCAAACACACTCTACCTTTCCAAGTTCTAACTCACTAAAACGAGAAAGCCCCGACCAAAAGGTCAGGGCTCTAAAATATTACCTGGCGATGTCCTACTCTCACATGGGCGGTGCGACGTTTCGCAAACACACTCTACCTTTCCAAATTTTAACTCGCTAAAACGAGAAAGCCCCGACCAAAAGGTCGGGGCTCTAAAATATTACCTGGCGATGTCCTACTCTCACATGGGGAAGCCCCACACTACCATCGGCGCTACTTCGTTTCACTTCTGAGTTCGGCATGGAATCAGGTGGGTCCAAAGCGCTATGGTCGCCAAGAAAATTCTTTTTTGTAACTGGTGCTGATACCCAGAATCGAACTGGGGACCTCATCCTTACCAAGGATGCGCTCTACCGACTGAGCTATATCAGCACACAAAATCTGTGTCCTAGGGGACTAAAAAAGCCCGTTCTTGCAAACGGGCTTTTTTAACTGTTGTCTTCACCTTTAAAAAGGCAAAAACCAAAATTAAAGCCTGGCGATGTCCTACTCTCACATGGGGAAGCCCCACACTACCATCGGCGCTAATTCGTTTCACTTCTGAGTTCGGCATGGAAATCAGGTGGGTCCAAATCGCTATGGTCGCCAAGCAAAATTCTTTAATTCGGAAAGCTGTTTTTGTGTTCTCTACACAATCAAGTTTTGTTCTTTCTTTGAGTCCATCAAAACCCCTTGGGTGTTGTATGGTTAAGCCTCACGGGCAATTAGTATCAGTTAGCTCAATGCCTCACAGCACTTACACACCTGACCTATCAACGTCGTAGTCTCCGACAACCCTTTAGGATACTTAAAGTATCAGGGAGAACTCATCTCAAGGCTCGCTTCCCGCTTAGATGCTTTCAGCGGTTATCGATTCCGAACTTAGCTACCGGGCAATGCGTCTGGCGACACAACCCGAACACCAGAGGTTCGTCCACTCCGGTCCTCTCGTACTAGGAGCAGCCCCTTTCAATTCTCCAACGCCCACGGCAGATAGGGACCGAACTGTCTCACGACGTTCTAAACCCAGCTCGCGTACCACTTTAAATGGCGAACAGCCATACCCTTGGGACCGACTTCAGCCCCGGGATGTGATGAGCCGACATCGAGGTGCCAAACACCGCCGTCGATATGAACTCTTGGGCGGTATCAGCCTGTTATCCCCGGAGTACCTTTTTATCCGTTGAGCGATGGCCCTTCCATACAGAACCACCGGATCACTATGACCTACTTTCGTACCTGCTCGAATTGTCATTCTCGCAGTTAAGCGGGCTTATGCCATTGCACTAACCACACGATGTCCAACCGTGTTTAGCCCACCTTCGTGCTCCTCCGTTACTCTTTGGGAGGAGACCGCCCCAGTCAAACTACCCACCGGGCACTGTCCGTAACCCCGATTAGGGGTCGACGTTAGAACATCAACACTACAAGGGTGGTATTTCAAGGACGGCTCCACACATACTGGCGTACGTGCTTCAAAGCCTCCCACCTATCCTACACATGTAGGGTCAATGTTCAGTGCCAAGCTGTAGTAAAGGTTCACGGGGTCTTTCCGTCTAGCCGCGGGTACACTGCATCTTCACAGCGATTTCAATTTCACTGAGTCTCGGGTGGAGACAGCGTGGCCATCATTACGCCATTCGTGCAGGTCGGAACTTACCCGACAAGGAATTTCGCTACCTTAGGACCGTTATAGTTACGGCCGCCGTTTACCGGGGCTTCGATCAAGAGCTTCGACCTAAGTCTAACCCCATCAATTAACCTTCCGGCACCGGGCAGGCGTCACACCGTATACGTCATCTTACGATTTTGCACAGTGCTGTGTTTTTAATAAACAGTTGCAGCCACCTGGTATCTGCGACTCTCAATAGCTCCATCCGCAAGGGACTTCACCGTCAAGAGCGTACCTTCTCCCGAAGTTACGGTACCATTTTGCCTAGTTCCTTCACCCGAGTTCTCTCAAGCGCCTTGGTATTCTCTACCCGACCACCTGTGTCGGTTTGGGGTACGATTCCTTACAATCTGAAGCTTAGAGGCTTTTCCCGGAAGCATGGCATCAATGACTTCACTACCGTAGTAGCTCGACGTCGTGTCTCAGCCTTAAAAAAGAGCCGGATTTACCTAACTCTTAAGCCTACGCACTTGAACCGGACAACCGTCGCCAGGGCCCACCTAGCCTTCTCCGTCCCCCCATCGCAATTGTAAGAAGTACGGGAATATTAACCCGTTTCCCATCGACTACGCCTTTCGGCCTCGCCTTAGGGGTCGACTTACCCTGCCCCGATTAACGTTGGACAGGAACCCTTGGTCTTCCGGCGAGGAGGTTTTTCACCCCTTTATCGTTACTCATGTCAGCATTCGCACTTCTGATACCTCCAGCATGCTTTACAACACACCTTCAACGGCTTACAGAACGCTCCCCTACCCAATAACTAAAAGTTATTGCCGCAGCTTCGGTTTATAGCTTAGCCCCGTTACATCTTCCGCGCAGGCCGACTCGACTAGTGAGCTATTACGCTTTCTTTAAATGATGGCTGCTTCTAAGCCAACATCCTAGCTGTCTAAGCCTTCCCACATCGTTTCCCACTTAGCTATAATTTGGGACCTTAGCTGGCGGTCTGGGTTGTTTCCCTCTCCACGACGGACGTTAGCACCCGCCGTGTGTCTCCCGGATAGTACTTACTGGTATTCGGAGTTTGCAAAGGGTTGGTAAGTCGGGATGACCCCCTAGCCTTAACAGTGCTCTACCCCCAGTAGTATTCGTCCGAGGCGCTACCTAAATAGCTTTCGGGGAGAACCAGCTATCTCCGGGGTTTGATTGGCCTTTCACCCCTAGCCACAAGTCATCCGCTAATTTTTCAACATTAGTCGGTTCGGTCCTCCAGTTGATGTTACTCAACCTTCAACCTGCCCATGGCTAGATCACCTGGTTTCGGGTCTATATCCAGAGACTGAACGCCCAGTTAAGACTCGGTTTCCCTACGGCTCCCCTAGATGGTTAACCTTGCCACTGAATATAAGTCGCTGACCCATTATACAAAAGGTACGCAGTCACAGGACAAGCCTGCTCCTACTGCTTGTACGTACACGGTTTCAGGTTCTATTTCACTCCCCTCACAGGGGTTCTTTTTCGCCTTTCCCTCACGGTACTGGTTCACTATCGGTCAGTCAGTAGTATTTAGCCTTGGAGGATGGTCCCCCATATTCAGACAGGATAACACGTGTCCCGCCCTACTCGATTTCACTGAACACACATCGTCAACTACGGGACTATCACCCTGTATCGTCGGACTTTCCAGACCGTTCGTCTAACGTGTATAAAGCTTAAGGGCTAGTCCAATTTCGCTCGCCGCTACTTTCGGAATCTCGGTTGATTTCTTTTCCTCGGGGTACTTAGATGTTTCAGTTCCCCCGGTTTCGCCTCGTTATGCTATGTATTCACATAACGATACTTACTTATGTAAGTGGGTTTCCCCATTCGGAAATCCCAGACTCAAGTGGCTTTTACTGCCTAATCTGGGCTTATCGCAAGTTAATACGTCCTTCATCGCCTCTGACTGCCAAGGCATCCACCGTGTACGCTTAGTCACTTAACCATACAACCCGAAGGAGTTTCGAGTTGATGTTCAAATCACCAAAGTTGTCTGCAATTTTTATACATGATGCAGACTCGATTTTGCCGGACTCAAATATTTCTTTTGCTTTCTAAAAGCGAAAACAAAAGCCAAGAACACTTGAATGTGTTTTTGTGTATTCAATAAATGAATACTTTGAGAACTTTACAAACAACAATAAATTGTTGTTTTGTCAGCTTTCCCAAATTGTTAAAGAGCTAGATTTTACTTTCTACTTAAAGAAAGAAACCATTTTTAAGAACACTTAATCAAATGTGCTTAGAGATGGTGGAGCTATGCGGGATCGAACCGCAGACCTCCTGCGTGCAAGGCAGGCGCTCTCCCAGCTGAGCTATAGCCCCATCAGGTGTTGATACTGTGTGCCAATTCCTTGGGATGGGAATTGGTGGGTCTGAGTGGACTCGAACCACCGACCTCTCGCTTATCAGGCGAACGCTCTAACCACCTGAGCTACAGACCCAGTATCGTCTCTTAATTACAAACCGTATCAATCTGTGTGAACACTCATCGCAATAATCATCGTATAAGGAGGTGATCCAGCGCCAGGTTCCCCTAGCGCTACCTTGTTACGACTTCACCCCAGTCATGAACCACAAAGTGGTGAGCGTCCTCCCGAAGGTTAAACTACCCACTTCTTTTGCAGCCCACTCCCATGGTGTGACGGGCGGTGTGTACAAGGCCCGGGAACGTATTCACCGTGGCATTCTGATCCACGATTACTAGCGATTCCGACTTCATGGAGTCGAGTTGCAGACTCCAATCCGGACTACGACGCACTTTTTGGGATTCGCTCACTTTCGCAAGTTGGCAGCCCTCTGTATACGCCATTGTAGCACGTGTGTAGCCCTACTCGTAAGGGCCATGATGACTTGACGTCGTCCCCACCTTCCTCCGGTTTATCACCGGCAGTCTCCCTGGAGTTCCCGACATTACTCGCTGGCAAACAAGGATAAGGGTTGCGCTCGTTGCGGGACTTAACCCAACATTTCACAACACGAGCTGACGACAGCCATGCAGCACCTGTCTCATAGTTCCCGAAGGCACCAAAGCATCTCTGCTAAGTTCTATGGATGTCAAGAGTAGGTAAGGTTCTTCGCGTTGCATCGAATTAAACCACATGCTCCACCGCTTGTGCGGGCCCCCGTCAATTCATTTGAGTTTTAATCTTGCGACCGTACTCCCGGCGGTCTACTTAACGCGTTAGCTCCGAAAGCCACGGCTCAAGGCCACAACCTCCAAGTAGACATCGTTTACGGCGTGGACTACCAGGGTATCTAATCCTGTTTGCTCCCCACGCTTTCGCATCTGAGTGTCAGTATCTGTCCGGGGGGCCGCCTTCGCCACCGGTATTCCTTCAGATCTCTACGCATTTCACCGCTACACCTGAAATTCTACCCCCTCTACAGTACTCTAGTCAGCCAGTTTCAAATGCAATTCCGAGGTTGAGCCCCGGGCTTTCACATCTGACTTAACTAACCACCTGCATGCGCTTTACGCCCAGTAATTCCGATTAACGCTCGCACCCTCCGTATTACCGCGGCTGCTGGCACGGAGTTAGCCGGTGCTTCTTCTGTCGCTAACGTCAAATCCATACGCTATTAACGCATGAACCTTCCTCACGACTGAAAGTACTTTACAACCCGAAGGCCTTCTTCATACACGCGGCATGGCTGCATCAGGCTTGCGCCCATTGTGCAATATTCCCCACTGCTGCCTCCCGTAGGAGTCTGGACCGTGTCTCAGTTCCAGTGTGGCTGATCATCCTCTCAGACCAGCTAGGGATCGTCGCCTTGGTGAGCCCTTACCTCACCAACTAGCTAATCCCACCTAGGCATATCCTGACGCGAGAGGCCCGAAGGTCCCCCTCTTTGGCCCGTAGGCATTATGCGGTATTAGCCATCGTTTCCAATGGTTATCCCCCACATCAGGGCAATTTCCTAGGCATTACTCACCCGTCCGCCGCTCGCCGCCCATAGACGCACCCGAAGGATTGTTTATGTCGCTGCCGCTCGACTTGCATGTGTTAGGCCTGCCGCCAGCGTTCAATCTGAGCCATGATCAAACTCTTCAATTTAAGATTTTGTTCGACTCAATGAATACTGAACATTACATAGTAATGTTTGAATTGACTGTGCTGCTATTTCTAGCAATGGTCACTTCGTTTCATTGAAATCTAATTTGAAGCCTAAGCTTCTAATTTGGATTATCATCAACGAGTGCCCACACAGATTGATAGGTTTGAATTTTTAAAGAGCTTGCTTTGAAAGTTTCTCTCAAAGCGGAGGTGAATTCTAACGAGATAATTGAAAGAGTCAAATACTTTTTTCAATTTATTTTCTCAGAAGCTTTCACTTCCCTGACTATCGCTGAAGCCTTGTGGCGTCTGCCCTGTCAGTGGAAGCGCATTATAGGGAGCTTAAATTTATTGGCAAGCCCTATTTGCATTTTTTTCCACAAAAAATGCTTAACTGAGCAATAGTTAAACAGCAACTAGTTTACACCCACATTAACCTCAGGTTACTCAGTGCTTATGCACAAAATCCTGTGTATAACTAATCTTCGCTATCAAAGAAATATGAAATTCTCGCTCGAGGATTTAGGTACTCTTTTACTTTATCAGGCAGTTTATTGGGTAAAACTGCGTTAACTATCTTTATCTCTTTTTGCGCGAGGTCGATAATTGGTGCCTGTGCTCTTGGCACAGATGGATCGTAAACCAGTACATTAGGGTAAAGTAGATTCGCTGAGTTAACCGAAATCACCATACCCACCATATTATTCGACAGTTGAACAACCGTACCCGGTGGATAGACCCCCATAAACTTAATTAATATGCTCAGATTCTCACTGTTATAGAGATGCTTGCAGTTCTTATATAAATGAGACAATGCGATGTACGGGATTTTTTGCTTTGCGACAACTTGGTTATGGCAAAGCGTGTCGTAAGCATTTGCTACTGCAACAATCTGTGTAAAACAGTCTATCTGATCCCCTTTCAAACCCGCCGGATACCCTGAGCCATCAATTAACTCGTGATGGTTCGCGATGACAGTTAATGCGCTTTCTGGAAAACTCTCAATATGTTGAGCCAACTCCAGGCCATACTTGGTATGCAATTTCAGATAATTGCTTTCTGGTTCTGTAAGAGGAGTGGTCTTGCGTAAGATAGCTGTGGGTATTTTGACTTTACCCATATCATGAAATAGAGCCGCAAATGCCAACTGCTTAATCGCTTCGGCATTCATCTTCTTGGCTTTACCAATCAACATGGATAAAACCGCTACGTTAAGCGAATGAAAATAAATATCTTCAAACTCACTTTTGCCGTTCATCATATGTAACGTGACATCTTCGTCGGATAGCAGTCTGTCAACAATGTCTTCAACTAGCAGTGTCGCTTCATTAACCGCCTGTTCAGGTCGATTACGAATCTTGGTCATCACTGCTCGCATTCGGGCAAGGGAGCGCTCAAACTCTTTCTCACAGTCAACTACGCGTCTACGATAAGCACTCATTGTCTCAATGCGCTGAAGTTTCTCTTCCCACAATTGATTGGCACGCTTATCCATTGCTTCATTGGTTTCTGCTTCAATAGCCTCTACGACCTCTTGGACAGGAAGAGGATCCGTATCGCTTTGCTGCATGTTTACGTAGACGTACTTAATTCCCAAGTGACGAATGATTCGCACTTGTTCATGACTTTTGATTTTGAAGCTATTAAAAAGGAAAGGGTGATCGTTCCATTTGACTGGCAATCTGACATGCAAGCCAGGTTGAATACGATCGACCGTGATCTTGATACTTGCCACGCTTGTAAAACTATCCATCAACCAAAACGTGGCACATTCTAGGTTATCGACTGACTAAATTCATCTCTATATCTTATAAGTGAGACGAAAAGTCGGTTTATTCCATAAATTAGTGGTCACAATGGAGCATCCAACGCACACCAAACTGATCCTCTACTTTCCCAAATCTTGCCCCCCAAAAAGTATCAGCAAGTGGCATCATGATGTGTCCACCATGGGAAAGCTTATCAAACAAGCGCGCTTGTTCGTCGAGATTATCCATCACTATGGACAGTGCGACATTATTACCCGCGACCTCATTAACGACCATACCGTCTGACAACATCAACTTAAGACCAAAAGCTTCAATCTCAGAGTGCATGATCCAATTGGGGTTTGCCCCCTCGATGGGTTGGGGCGCATCGCGAAAGTACTGCTTGGTTAAAACCACGCCTTCAAAACAACGGGTATAGAACTCTAACGCTTCTTCGCAGCGCCCTGCAAAAAAAAGATATGGTGTTAACTGATACATAGCTTCCCTCAAACTCGTTGTTTTAAATAAGGATAGCTAACTCTCAGTAGAAGTAATTAGGACTTTAGTCCTAACTCAAATAGCGATCAGCCTTACCCACGACTAGTTGCGGGGTAAACTCATGTGTGTGCTTTTTGCCATTACCCGCGAGTAAATCCATCAAAACCTGTACCGCAGACTGAGCCATATCGTTAATTGGGAAACAAACGGATGTCACGGCTGGGTATAGCTCCTTGCACCGCTCGACACTATCAAAACTGACAATAGAAATATCTTCTGGCACCTTAAGACCTTGCTCATGCAAATACTGCATGGCCCCCACCGTCATTTCTTCGCTACAAGAAAAAATGGCGGTCAGTTCGGGGTGTCGTTCAAGCAACTTCTCAGTCGCCTCATAGCCACTTCGAGCCCCATAGTTTCCCTCTTCACACCATGACTCGTTGACGACAATACCTGCTTGAGACATTGTATCGAGATAACCTTGCTTACGCTGCAAACTATTCTCACGACATGTCGGCCCGGTAATACAACCAATTAATCGATGATTCTGCTGCAATAAATGAGTAACTGCCATTGAACTTGCAGTATGGTGGTTAAAACCAATGCAGCGCTCCTCAAGGCTTGGAACGACTCGGTCTAACAATACGAATGGAGGGTGTTGCTTGGCAAGTTCAACTAAATCGTCATCACTTAAATGGCGGCTATGAAGAATATAGCCATCACAACGTAAATCATGAAAACGCTCTATCGCATCTCGCTCCCCCTGTTTAGAGTGATGCCCCTGAGCTGTAATTAAGAATTTAGCGTGTAGATCAAGTTCACTTTGAACCTGCTCCATCATTGCGCCAAAAAAGCCACCCGTGTAGTAGGTAACCAGTAACCCCATCATATTGCTTGAAGATGTCGCTAAAGAGCGAGCTATCGCGCTAGGACGGTAGTTTAACTCGGCCATTGCCTGTTCAACTTTCTTACGCGTTTCCTCTTTAAATTTCCCCTCACCATTAATGATTCTTGAAACTGTTGAACGGTTTACGCCCGCAAGCGCCGCAACATCTTTGATTCTAGCCATATAACCTTCATGAAAAATGAGTGAAAGAGAAAAAAAGCTGCCAGTAACTAAACGTTAGGGGGAAATGAAACTGACAGCAGTTATGATACACAGAGATAGTGCTACGAATAAGTAAGAGCAGAGTAATCCGTGACTTGGATATCACGCTCGACTAAGAATGAGATGAACTCTTCTGAGGTTAAGGTTTGCAGTTCTTGCTCCCTCGGAGCAAGATAACTACTCATTGCTCTTAGTTGGGCATCGACCTGAGCTGGATGGCACATCACCTCCAAGACATCACATTCCTTTTGATACTCTAACATTAACGCGACAGCATCTTTCACTGTGGTTTTATCATCATAAAATTTTTCGGTGAATTGATAGCGCACCGTGCTTTCTTGGTCGTTAACCAAACCAATACCACGCAATGGCACACCATAATGCTTTGCAACACGCATCACGACTGGAGCAATTTGTGGATGCGTGTGGGCATGATGATGACCATCAATATGACTCAAGGTCAATCCAAGCGCTAAGTAGTGCTCAACTTGAGCGACAACTTCAGCGTGGATTTCGTCTGGGTCAAAATCGCGCTTTTGCCAAAATTTAGGAATCGCGGGGAAAAGACCATGCTCATCAACGATTGTACGACCATTTGTTAGCGGCTTACCTGCGGTAAATCGCAGATGCAGTCCGATTTTCAGGTCAGGCATACTAGCAGCCAACTTTACCGCATGCTTTTCTCCTGGCATATCAACCATAAAGGTTGTAGAACGAACAACGCCATGACGGAAAGCGGCAGCCACTCCATTGTTCACCCCTTCCGTTAAACCAAAGTCGTCAGCATTAAAAATAACTTTCATCTTTTCCCCAACTACGTTTCCTAATTATTACGCTACAGCGTAGTAAGCCTAAACTGAGGTAGATACTCTGCGTTTTCACGTAAAATATCGTTCAGGATCGCCTTGGCACGTTTTATATCCGGAACCAATGGATTATTCGCCAATGCCATCAAAGCTTTGTCGTAATCACCAAACACAGCAGCATCAATAGTTAACTGCTCATAAGCTTTAACTTGATGAAGCAAGCCCAGTACGTTTGCTGAAAGTTGACCAACTGATACAGGCTTCGCCCCCCAGTTGCCCACAACAGCACTACACTCAATGACTGCATCATCGGGAAGTGTGTTAATCGCGCCGTTATTTGGAACATTAACGACATGGATTCCGTTGCGGTTGTTATAGATGGCATCGACTAAGTTAAGTGATGCATCTGAATAATAAGCACCACCTCGCTCCTCAAGCTCTTTTGGCTTAACATCAAGATTCACATCTCGATAGAGCTCAAACAGCGCTTCCTCCGTCACCATAACCTGTTCAGCACGCGTACCTTTTTCTGTCGCACTCTCCTTTTCTTCCGCTAGCATCGCATCTGTTTGATAGAAGTAACGATGGTACGGACATGGAATGGCACCCAAGGCTTTTAGGAAGTCCGGATCCCACGGCTCTTCAAAAATATTCTTCATACTGAAGTTGGCACCATCACCCACTTTTTCGATGACAGTTTCGGTAATGTCCTCACCATTTAACCACGCTTTATGTACCCACACTAAATGGTTTAGCCCGGCAAACTCTAGCTGAAGTTCTTGCGGTTCACACGCCATCATTTCAGCAACCATCATACGCATTGATACAGGAACGTTACATAAACCAATGCTCTTTACTTTGGTATGCTTGTTGACTGCCTCGGAAACCAAACCTGCCGGATTAGTAAAGTTTAACATCCAAGCATTTGGCGCCAGTTCCTCAATATCTCGACAGATATCAAGAATAACAGGAATGGTTCTTAACGCTTTGGCGAAACCTCCTGGCCCGGTTGTCTCTTGACCAATAACATCGTACTTAAGCGGAATACGCTCGTCACTGGCGCGAGCTTTTAAACCTCCGACACGAAACTGCGTCATTACAAAGTCAGCCCCTTTGATAGCCTCACGGCGATCTGTACTGGCTTTGACAATAATATCCGCGCCAACTTTGTTAACCATACGCGTCGCCAACGCGTGAATTATCTCGAGTTTTTCTTTACCTGCGTCAATATCCACTAAGTGAATTTCTCGTACAGGCAAAAACTCGCGACGCTTAATGACACCTTCAATAAGCTCAGGTGTGTAACTACTACCACCGCCTATGATGGCGAGCTTTAGTGCACCTCTTGCCATATTACCACTCCACTATCCAACAGACTTTTGATGTAAGGCGACGATTTCCGTCGCCAGTTCGTGGGCAAGAATGGTTGTCATGAGGTGATCTTGCGCATGCACCATAACCAAAGTCATTGGCACTTTACCTTGACCTTCGTCTGCTTCAATTAGCTGAGTCTGCATCAAGTGCGCTTTATTTAAACACTCTTTTCCAAGTGCTAGTTTTTCTTGTGCTTGGTCGAAATCATCTTGTCGAGCTAACTTCAGCGCTTCATAACATAGGCTTCGTGCTTCACCTGCATTACAGATAATTTCCATCACAACCATTTCTTGGTCCATGTTTCCTCCCGAAAAATAAAACTAAAATTTTAATTATGCTGTTACGCCTTGACCTGACACTTCTTGCTCTGCTGGCTTGTCTTTTGTTGCACCTTCTTCTTCCTCAAGAATCTGTTTCTCAAACATCTTGAAGAATGGTAGGTACAAGAAGATATCTAAAATAATCAATGCAATAACCAGTAATACCGGTGCGAATGTCCAACCGCTACCCCACGATGCACCAATAATGGCAGGTGTTGTCCATGGTGTGGTTGCAACCCCCATCCCTACAAATCCCATGTGCACAGCAAAGTAAGCGATGGTTGCATTAAGCATCGGTACCAAAACAAATGGCAGGAACAATGTTGGGTTTAAAACTAAAGGTGTACCAAAAATAACCGGTTCGTTGATCTGGAAGAAACCAGGCACCACACTCATTCGACCAATACTCTTCAAGTGAGCTGAGCGACTAAATGCCATCAACAGTACTAAGGCCAAAGTTGCACCCGAACCACCGATGAAAATGTAGAAGTCCCAGAAAGGTTGAGTGAACACGTTTGGAATAGGTTCACCCGCAATAAAGGCTGCGGTGTTCGCACCAATGTTGGTAAGGAAGATTGGCGATAGCAAACCAACCACAATTGCCGCACCATGAATACCCGCAAACCAAAGTAGTTGACACAAGAGAAGAGCGCCAAGAATCGCTGGTAGAGAATTTGATGCACTGACCAAAGGCTTAAACGCTTCCAGAATCAAGTCAGGGATCAACATGCCAAATTGCGCTTGCACAAAAATACTCAGAGGATAGAGCGTGACAAACACAGCGAGAACTGGCAACAGTACTTCGAATGAGCGCGCAATAGCCGGTGGAACCTGCTCAGGCATACGAATGGTAATATTGTTCTTTTTCATAAATCGGTATAGTTCAACCGCAAAGAAACCACACAGCACGCCAGTAAACACACCTGTACCACCCATATGTTGGGTTGGCAGTCCACCATCTTTAAGTGGTGATGCCACGAGTAAGTAGCACATCAGTGAAAGCGCAGCACTTGTAATACCATCCATCTTGTAGGCTTTAGCTAAGCTGTAGGCCACGCCCAAGGAGATGAAAATCGTCATAATGCCCATCGTCATATTGAACGGCATCATAATGGTATCAAAATGAGTAGAGGCAAAATCTAACCACGCGCGTCCAAATGCATTCTGCGTATCTGGGTCAAATGGTGGGAAGGCGAAAATCAATATAAAACTACCGACGATAATAAAAGGCATTGCGACGATAAAACCATCACGCATTGCTCTTACATGGGGTTGGTTACCCACTTTTATTGCCAAGGGTGCTATATGTTTTTCGACAAATCCTAATATCGAATCATAAAGCTTCATAGTGTCCATCCTTATTTTTGGCACGAAAAAGCCTGCACCATAAGAGTGAAAATTATGGTGAGATTGCTTTGTGCTTAATATTTAATTTTTAGTTTTTTGGAATAATTTAATTAATGAGCGATAACGCTTGATCAAGCACCGCATCACCTTTCATCATTCCATAATCTTGTGGCGAGATAGCCGCAACATTCTTACCGTGCTCATCCGCAACCTTCTTCAGTTCTTCAAGTTGAAAACGTACTTGAGGTCCAAGCAAACACACGTCGTATTCTTTGATAGCATCATTGAAAGCATTCACAGCGAGAGCCTCTATATGGCACTCTAAGCCACGGCTTTCTGCTGCTTGTTCCATCTTTCTAACTAGCATGCTCGTAGACATACCAGCGCTACAACAAAGTAAAATCTTTTTCATCACCCAGCTCCGTTATTGGTTATTTATCAACCTGACAGAACTGTAGCAAAAATGTGCAGAACAAAAAAGCGCAACCGGTTGCATCAAGCGTGAACACAATCCCATTTTTTGACATTTAAGTGTTTTTCATCGCTATAAAGGAGATCGGAAATTCGGTGAAATATAAAGAAAACTCATTTACTAATGAGTATTAATTTGCCGCAGTTTATTAAATTACAACTTCATCAATAATAAGCAGAGTCATTATTTTAGAAAGGGTTATATTGTCATCTATTCCTATTTTGAATATTGCGCTTCATAGCTTCAGTGTCGAGCAAGAAATCAGTTGAGAGCAGGGCTTGGCTTTGCCCACTCGATTGTTGGGTAGACGCATAAAACTCAGCCAGTTCATCTATCAGCCACCCTCGAACGAATAACAGCGGCACAAACAATGATATGCGTTCTGTTTCTATCTTGGTTCCATCTTGCAGGCGTACTTCATACACTTTTGCCGAAATAATCCCAACCAACTCTGAATTCGAATTATAAACGCCACCGCCGCTCATTCCTGATTGAACTGGTGCATCAGCAATACTCGCAGGGCACTGTTCAAACAGCTCATGGCCGGGTAAATAGATATCACGGTAATATTGCCCTTCTCCTATCAATGTATTGCCAAACATATCTTTGCCTACGGTCATCACGCTTTGGTATGAATAAATAATGCCAAGGGTTGGCAGAGGTTTAGTGCGATTGTCTTGCTCAATTAGCGCCAAATCACAGTGAGGGTGATAAGCAATAACCCGACTGTAATCGAGCTCTGCGACATGCTTGGCCGTCAGGCTAACTTCGGACGTTAGTGGTACGCTAGTACCATGACCACCAAATACATAAGGGATGCCGATTGGCAAATAGTGGACAAAGGGAGCATCACTACCTGCTTGCGCGAGCTTTCCATTTGAACTCACGCAACCCTGTAGAACTAACAAGATAACCAAACTCGTAAGGTGAAGAACATTCATCAATATAGAGATCTAGATCACAATACATCTTAAAACCCTAGTTAATGACCGATTAATCAACAAGGTGAAAACCAATTTTTATCCCATTAACTAATGTGAGGTAAATCAATTAGCGGATACATCGATTCAACGATTGCAACTAACTAATGAGTAATTGATTACTTATTTGTGACTAATTCGAGGTTTCTCAGTGACGGGAATATGCATGATTTACTCTCCTGTAAGAACAAGATTGAGGCAGTAAAAATGAAAGTAGCACTGATTGGTCTAGGAGATATTGCAACCAAAGCGTATCTGCCCGTTCTTAGCCAAATACAAGATATTGAACTGATCCTATGTACTCGCAATGAGCAAGTACTAACAGCACTTGCTCATCAATACCGGATAAAGACGTTCGTCAGCGATTACAAGAAGCTTATCGCTCTTAATATCGATGCGGTGATGGTTCATTCTGCCACCTCAACACACAGTGAAATCGCGTCATTTTTCTTAAGTCATGGCATCGCGACCTTTGTCGATAAACCTCTAGCGGATCGATATCAGCATGTAGAAATGTTATATGAACTGGCAGAACGGCATCAGGTTCCGTTGTATGTCGGCTTTAATCGACGCCATATCCCACTTTACAATCATCACCTACCGACCCTGCAGCAAGGAAATATTGCAGATATTTTGAGCTTTAGGTGGGAGAAAAACCGCTTTCAATTACCGGGTGAACTGAATACTTTTATCTTTGATGACTTTATTCATCCATTAGATAGCGTCAACGTAACAGCAAAATCAACCCTAGATGATGTGTATGTCACCACACAGCGCCAAGGCAATCAATTAGCTCGCCTTGATGTGCAGTGGCAACAAGGACAAACCCTACTCCATGCCTCAATGAATCGGCAATTTGGGATCACCACCGAACGGGTACAAGTGTGTTTAGAAAACCAAGTTTATGAGTTTGACTCTTTCACATCGGGCGTGAAATTAAGCGAAAGTAAGCAAGAAAAGATAGCGGAGAAAGATTGGACGCCAATGCTAAAGGGGAAAGGTTTTCATAGCATGATGGATGATTGGTTTAGTGTCGTACGCAATAACAAACTCGATAACCAAGTTGTTCAGCGTAACCTCGCAAGTCATCACTTAGCTGAGTTGTTGTATCAGAAAATACGAAAAGAGATCGCTTAAAAACCAAGAGGTCGCATTCAAAACGACCTCTTCATTAATTGAGTTATCGAGAAAATATTACCATCCTGATAAGCCTTAGAAAAATTATAGCTTAAAGATAGTCTTGAGAATTTCGTTTGCCTTATGCAGATCTTCATCAGTGACATTACTCAATCGGTCTTGATAACGAGAATAAGCCACAAGGTCTTTTTCTCTATGGTGCTCGTAAACCACCATTCCTTTTTCCGTTAATATGAGTCTTTGCTTACGTTTATCTGCTGGGTGCTCCGTTCTATCAATCAGCCCTAGCTCAGCAAGCTTATTTAGAGTCTGGGAAATTGCCCCTTTGGTTTTGTAGGTAACAGCTACGATATCTGATGCAGTAACGATGTCATGTCTACCGATATAATCAATGATATGCACTTCATGAACCAGCAAATTATCTTCCGTTCCATACGGTCGACTGACCTTGCCATACGCTGAGATTTTATCTGCCACAATATTAAGCGTATCCATTAATTGGCTAATTTCTGTTAGGTCCTTCATCGAAGCTCACTTTTTATTAATTTTCAGTAATATAAGTCGTTATCCACGCGACTTCAAGACAACTAATTGGGTCGACTACAAGTATAAATCCTTTATCTCGTAAGCCCTGTCGTTACTTACATTATCGATAAATATCACCTATACCGAATGTTTTCGCTGGCAATGTAAAGCTTTTCTCCACCAGCGGCAATCTTTCCTCATAGCACTCTGCGAAAATCACTTTTGCACGTTCCTTTGCTCCCATTGCGAAAGCTCATTTAATGTTAACAACAGTCGCTCAACAATTAACCAGTGTTAATATTAATCATCAGTACTGTAACCAGCCACATGTTACCCCGATCACGCTTTGCGGGTTTATTTAGATTTCTATCACTAATTGCTTATTCATGCTTTGCTGAATTAGTTTAGCGACTGTACCATTTTAGTGTAGTCACTAAACCATTTTAGTCTTATAACAAAATGAGTAAAAAATTATGTGGAAAAAACTAGAACCCTACCGTTCATCAATAGTACTGCTACTTGCGCTTGTTGCGGGGGCAACACTTGGCATCGTTTCTCCTGAACTTGCGCTAAAAGTTAAGCCTATCGGCCAAATTTTCTTAAACCTTTTATTTATGATCATCGTGCCTCTAGTCGGTATTAGCGTAATGTCATCAATTGCTGAGATGACTGACCTTAAAAAGCTAGGCAAGCTACTAGGTTTGGTACTGATCGTCTCTATCACGATGGCGGCAATTCCTGCCCTTGGCATCATTGGTGTCGCTTCTATTTTCGATCCAGCGCAAGGCGTTGTCATCGACCTAAATGAGAAATTCACTGGTGGTCAAGGTGGCATGGACTTCGTCAGCATGTTCACCACTAACGACTTTGTCGGTCTGCTATCTAAATCAAATATCTTAGCTTTGATCATTATGTCGGTACTTGGCGGTATCGCGATTGGCCAAGCAGGTGAACGCGGTAAGGTAATCGCTGAGCTACTTAAGAGTGCCAACGAAGTTGTAATGAACATTGTGGGCCTCATCATGAAAGGGGCACCATTAGGTCTTGGTGCATTCTTCGCGGCAACTATGGCAGAGCAAGATACTGAGCTATTGAGCACTTTTGCTAGCGCATCTATTTTGTTCTTCGTTACTGCTGCAATTTACTTTGTGATTGGTTCAATTGTGTACTCGTACATTGGCGGAGGCGTGAAAGGCGTTAAAGCTTTCTGGAAAAATGCAGCTGAGCCTTCAATCACAGCTCTCGGAACCTGCTCTTCTCTGGGAACTCTGCCTGTCACTATTCGTGCAGCAAAGAACATGGGTATCAAAGAAGAGATCGCCGATATCTGTCTACCATTGTTGGTCAACCTAAACAAAGGTGGCGTAGCGATGATTGCAGCACTGAAGATCGTATTCATTTATGCCGTACTAGGCATGCCATTCACCTTTGATGTGTTCATCACCACAATGATTATTGCCATCCTTTCGGCAATCATCGTCGGCGGTGTACCTGGTGGCGCTTTCCTCGGCGAAATCTTTATCGTCACTACGCTCGGTTTACCGTTAGAAGTGATTCCTATGCTAGTGGTGATCGGCACCATCACCGATGCCCCAGCAACCCTACTCAATGTGATTCACGACCTAAACGCGACGCAAATTGTCGAACGTTTCATGGGTAAAAAAGACTCGCAAACCCAAGAAAATCCTCAAAAGCAATTAGCATAATCAATATTAAGAGACAAATCCTATGACTAGTAAAAATATGGAAACCAAATTAGTAACAGCAGGCCGTAAACCTCGTTTTCTGCAAGGTTCTGTAAACCCTGTTATTCAACGTGCATCGTCTCTGGTATTTGAAAGCGTTCAACAGAAAAAGCATGCAACTGCCAATCGCGCCAAAGGTGAACTGTTTTATGGTCGCCGCGGCACCCTAACCCACTTTGCATTCCAAGATGCAATGTGTGAATTAGAGGGCGGCGCGGGCTGCTATCTATATCCATGTGGTGCTGCGGCTATCTCTAACGCTATCTTAGCGTTTGTAGAGTCCGGCGACCACGTTGTAATGACCGGCGCAGCCTATGAACCAACACAAGACTTTTGTAATGTTGTCTTAAAAGATCTCGGTGTTGAAACGACCTACTATGACCCGACTATTGGTGAAAAGATCGCAGAACTTGTTCAACCAAACACCAAAGTAGTATTTCTCGAGTCACCAAGCTCGGTCACGATGGAAGTACAAGATATTCCAGCGATCGTTAAAGCGGTAAGAGCAATCAATGAAGAGATCATTATCATGATCGATAATACTTGGGCTGCTGGTATCTTATTCCCTGCACTAGAACATGGCATCGATATTTCGATCCAAGCGGGCACCAAATATATCGTAGGGCACTCGGATGCAATGCTTGGTACGGCGGTAAGTAACCAACGTTGTTGGGATCGTCTAAGAGAACGCTCTTACCTTATGGGACAAATGGTTGATGCCGATACTGCCTATGTCGCATCTCGTGGTTTACGTACAATGGGAATTCGCCTAGCTCAACATGAGAAGGCCAGTATTGAAGTAGCGAAATGGCTAGCAGAACGTCCAGAAGTGGCAGTGGTCAATCACCCAGCACTACCGAGCTGCAAAGGGCATGAATTTTATGTTCGCGACTTCAAAGGTTGTAATGGTCTATTTAGTTTTGTACTAAACAAGAAGCTATCTTCAGAAGAGTTAGCGTTGTACTTAGACAACTTCGAGCATTTCTCTATGGCCTATTCTTGGGGTGGTTTCGAGTCATTGATTCTAGCCAACCAACCTGAAGAGCTTAATGCAATTCGCCCAGCAAACCCTGTTGATTTCGAAGGAACCTTGATTCGTATCCATGTTGGTTTAGAAAACGTTGGTGATCTTATTGAAGATCTCGCGGCTGGCTTTGATCGCATTTACAAATAATCGCAACACTCTCTAGACTAAATGCCCAGACTTCGTTCTGGGCTTTTTTACATTCCTTTCAACCTGAAAGTCAGTGAGAACTAATAACACAGGCACTCCTGACGCCACTCCGGGTTGGAATTCACAAACCTCAGATACAACAAAGCCCCGACTTTCATCGAGGCTTTATCGTATAAATAGGGTACCGGTGGGCGACTTGACTGGGCAGGCACTCCTGACGCCACGCTGGGTTGGAATTCACAAACCCCAGATACAACAAAGCCCCGACTTTCGTCGAGGCTTTATCGTATAAATATGGTACCGGTGGGCGGACTTGAACCGCCACGCCCGAAGGCAACGGATTTTGAATCCGTCGTGTATACCAATTTCACCACACCGGCATCTTAAGGCTGTTGCCTCTTGATGTTTGGCATTATACGTAACAATGCGTAACGTGCAAGTGCAAAAGACTGAAACTATTATCGTTTGCTGATAATTTCGCCACAAAGCATTAAGCTGTGCGCAAGCTCTCTTTTCACAACGGGAGTGAACTATTATCCTGACGCCTATTTTCCATCTTGAGTGACGAGTATGAGCAACCAACAGCCACTTCCACCAGCGGGTCTAATGCGCCGCCTTGGGGCTTTGTTTTATGACAGCCTGATTATTCTTGCAATTGAAATGATGGCAGCGGGCGTCGTTATTGCAGTATTGCACGCGCTTATCGCCATGAATCTATTTGACGTTGCACCCTATGTTGATGTGAGTGATCTTCTTACCAAGCATCCAATATGGAGTCCGATCTATACTTTCTATCTTGCTGCTGTATGGATTTATTTCTTTGTTTACTTTTGGACAAGAGCAGGCCAAACGCTAGGAATGCGAGCATGGAAAATCCAAGTACGCAATTTACAGGGTGGTCGAATTACAGTGACTCAAGCACTAATTCGACTCGCAACGTCTGGTTTTGGTCTGGCAAACTTTACCGTGCCACTTGACCCACAAAAACGTGGTTTTCACGATATTTGGGCAAAAACCCAAGTCGTGGTATTACCCAAAGTGCAATAAACCAGTAATCACAGTGACAAAAAAGGAAGGCATCTGCCTTCCTTTTATTTGTTCAACACTTACTTGTACTGATCAACACGCAGTTCTTTCAACATCGCTTCTGGCAAAGCGAGCTCATCATTTTTGTTAACCGAGATACCCGCAGCAATAATTGCCTGTGCGATTTGCTTAGCTTCATCTAATGAGTGCATCGCTGCTGTACCACATTGATACTCGTTAAGTTCAGGAATCTTGTTTTGATCTTCGACCTTGAGTACATCTTGCATTGCCGCAAGCCAAGCTGCTGCAACTTGCTGTTCGTCAGGTGTACCAATCAAACTCATATAAAAGCCGGTACGGCACCCCATTGGTGAGATGTCGATAATTTCTACACTATCACCATTCAAATGATTACGCATAAACCCAGCATATAGGTGCTCTAGCGTATGAATCCCTCTCTCAGACAAGATATCTTTGTTTGGTGCGGTAAAGCGTAAGTCAAAGACCGTGATGGTATCACCTTTTGGCGTCGTCATGGTTTTGGCGACTCGAACCGCTGGTGCATTCATACGTGTGTGATCAACAGTAAAGCTATCTAGTAATGGCATCATCCCTCTCTTTCTGGCTAGAAAAACCAGCTTCTATTATTTTCCAACTCTTGTCGGCACTGTTTAAGCTGCCAACCATAATCCTTTGCTTGTTGCTCCACTTTTCGTGCCACACGAATCAGTGAAGGCTTGCCTTGATAGGTTTTACGTTTATAACCACCTCGGCCTTCGTGATACGCCAAGTATTGGTTGTATGGATCCCACTTTGAGATACCTAATTGTTTTTGTGTCTCGGAGGTATACCAACCAATAAACATTAACGAATCATCAAAACTGGTGCGAGAGCCGCCATGATCGGTCGCTCTTTGAAAGTCTTCCCATGCCGGATCTTGTGCTTGCGCATAACCATATGCGCTACTGACGCGTCCCCAAGGAATAAAACCTAACAGGTAATCTTTTGGCGGTCTAGCGTCGTGTCGAAAACTACTTTCTTGTTTTACAAACGCCATTGCCACATTTATTGGCGTGCCCCACTCTTCTTGCATATCCACTGCATCACTGTACCAATCAGGGTTTTGACGAAATATGGAACAAAGATTACTTTGATCTGAAGGAGGAGACGTAGCGCAGCCACCTATACTGGCTGCACTAATGAGTAAAGCGAGTTTTAGAATCCTTTCTTTGGTCATAATTACGCTTTTAAATAGGAGAAATAGTCAGTAAGAAAGTCATCAAAACTGAGTGTATCCGCTTCTTCTTGTGCTCGCTGATCGGCTCTAGAACGCGCAACCTCGGCTTCCATCTTCTCTTGAGAGTACTCACGGTAATGATGTGCTAGATGCTGCTTGATATATTTGCGCCCGAGAGAACGACCAAGATTCCCTAGCCCTTCATGTGCTTTGGTGTCAGCCAATACTTGACCAGATAAAGTCAGCTCTGGGTTGTCTATCCATCCCTTCAGCTTGTCACAAACTGCTTGATATTCATTACCACCCAGCACTTGGTCCATCTTCTCTGCCACTAGAGTCAGCTCAACAAACACGCGTTTTGCCCACTCTTGCAGAGTCAGAACTTCGCCTTTACAACCAATCTGCAGTTCAAGACCCACTTTACGACCTTCAAGTACCACCTTATTCCAGTTTTCACGCCAGCAAGCTTGCTCGCAGAAATCCATCGGCTCAGAGTCACTCAACGCTGCCCAAGTCAAAAACAAGTCAAGGAAGCGAACTTGGTCTTCATTAATGCCAATCGCACTATATGGGTTCACATCAAGCGAACGAACTTCAATATACTCTACCCCGCCACGAGTTAAGGCTTCTGACGGCTTTTCACCTTTTTGCGTTACACGCTTAGGGCGAATAGGGGCATACAACTCGTTTTCGATTTGCAGCACATTGCTGTTCAGTTGGCGATATTCTCCATCAACTTTGACACCGATTTTGGCAAACTCTTCTGATGGCAAACGGATCGCACCGTTTAAGCCCTCTAGATACTCTTCAATGCTGTTGAAACCAATTTTAAGTACACTTTGTTCACTACTGGTGTAACCGAGGTCGCTTAATCGTAACGAGGTCGCTTGTGGCAAGAAAAGCGTCTTACCAATGTTTTCAAACGGCAACTTAGTTTCTCTTCCTTGGATAAAGGAGGAGCACAAAGCCGGTGATGCGCCAAAGAAGAATGGGATCAACCAGCCAAAGCGGTAATAGTTGCGAATCAAAGCAAAGTAGCCCGCTGACTTCGTCGCTTGGCGTTCTTCTTCATCTTGCTCACCATGCAAAGCATCCCAAAATGCATCAGGGAATGAGAAGTTAAAGTGCACTCCAGAGATTATCTGCATCAAACTACCATAGCGGCGTTTCAAACCTTCTCGGTAGAGGGTTTTCATTTTGCCTGAGTTCGATGTGCCGTATTGAGCTAGGTTGATAATGTCCTCATCTGAAACGTAGCATGGCATCGACAACGGCCACATTTTCTCACCGTCTAACTGAGTTTGTGTGAAGTGGTGAATATCTTCTAGCTGTGCCAGTAGAGTATCGATATCTTGTGATACAGGAGTAATAAATTCCAATAACGACTCGGCAAAGTCTGTGGTAATCCAGTTATTGGAATATGCGGAACCTAAACCTGCAGGATGTGGGGTGGTCGCCAGATTCCCACCTTGTTTGTAGCGAAGGGTTTCTCGTTCTACGCCGCGCCCAAAGTTCTTAAATACTTTAGGATCACGGGCAACTTTCTCTAAACGCGCAGCAAAATCTGTCAAAACGGAGTCGCCTTAATCTGTGGTTCATCACTGCATAGTCAAATCTATGCGGTGCGAACTGGCTTAATACATACTGTAGGGCGATATATACCGCCCTACTAACATGCTCTCTTTATGTGTCCTTTACTGGACAATTTCAAGCTGTTTGATAGGAATCTGTAACGATTCCAGCTGTGGTTTTAACTTTTTAGCATCACCAACAACAACTATTTGGTAATCTTCTGGATTAAACCACTTCTTCGCCAACGCATCTAGTACATCCTTGTTGACCGTTTCGACAATTTTGTTCCTTTGTTGTAGATAATCCTCATCTAAACTGAAGGTCAAAATACTTCCCAGTAGCTGGGTCTTCTGTGATGGCGTTTCATACTTGAGCGCATCTTGTTGACCGACCGCCAAACGCATAAAGCTCAACTCTTGGTCAGTCATGCCTTGTTCACTATACTGTTGCAGCTCTTTTTGCATCTCAATAATCGATGGAACGGTTGCATCGGCACGAACCTGAGCAGAAAAGATCACCGCGCCAACTTCGCGGTTAGACGCAAGGTAGCCACTTGCCCCATAAGTGTAGCCTTTCTCTTCACGCAAATTCTGATTCAGGCGGCTATTAAAGTTCCCTGCTAAGTTAAAGTTGGCGAGTTGCGTTAGGTACACTTCACCGGTTGCGTCAAATGGTAGCCCTTGGCGCACCATACGCACAACGCTTTGAGGCGCTCCAGGCTTGTCGACTAAGTAGATAGCCTGACCCGAAACTGGTCTCACTAATTGCGGGCTTAATAACGGGGGTACATCACCTTGCCATGCTTCGATGGAGGCTAACTGCGCAACAATATCATTTTTGGAAAGATCGCCAACCACCACAATTTGTGCACCTTGCGGGGTGTACTGCTTGTGGTAGAAATCTTTGACATCTTGCAAAGTTAAGTTGCTGATAGACTCCACACTACCATCGCTCGGGCGCTGATAAATCGAACCGGCAAACAACA
This sequence comes from Vibrio panuliri, assembly GCF_009938205.1. Lineage (NCBI taxonomy): Bacteria > Pseudomonadati > Pseudomonadota > Gammaproteobacteria > Vibrionales > Vibrionaceae > Vibrio > Vibrio panuliri. The sequence goes on from NZ_AP019654.1 coordinate 2,799,414, forward strand.
CTTGTCTCGTCGCTTGCGATGCCAACCAACTCGGTTGTTGATGTTGATACACCATTCCCTCTAGCATCTGTTTTTTCACGCGTGCGAAATCTGCTTCTTTGAACGCAGGCTCAAATAGCACTTCATTCACGATAGCCAGAGTTTGTGGCAAGTTCTTTTCTAAGCTCGCCAACGAAATCGTCGTGGTGTAATTGCCAGCATTTATCGACACACTGCTACCCAATTTATCCAGACGAGCCTGAAGCTCTTCAAGCGTCGACTGTTGCGTCCCTTCTTGCATCATCGCAGCCGTAAGGTTAGCAATTCCCTCTTTGCCTGAAGGCGCATAACGCTCTCCGGCTGGCAAACGAATATCCAATTGCACTGTTGGCGTTTCATCGCTAACGGTGCCTAACAACTCTGCACCATTATCAAAGTAGACTCGGTAGAGTTGTGGCATCTCCGCCTGTACGGCCTCGGCCACTTGCGGCATGATTGAACGATCGAAGCTATCCACCGGGCGGCGGTAGACAAGATCACTGTCTTTCACCTTCTGGTACTCTGGTAAGGTGCGCTTTGGGGTCGTGAAATTGCTCGGCTGCACAGCCATCTCTAATTTGCCACGCGGAACCACACTTAACGTCACTTTGTGGTGACCATTAATGTACTTCTTATAGGCTGCCATTACTGATTCTGGCGTTACCGCACGAATACGTTCTAGCTGACTCTGCAATCGGTCAGGCTGACCAAAAAACGTTTGATTGGCAGCGAGCTGGGAAACTTTGCCTTTGACACTTTGTAGCGCGAACACTGCCGATGACTCAGACATACCCGTAATTTGGTCAAGACGCTGTTGGCTAATACCTTGCTGTTCAAAGCCATTCAAAATCTGCATCATCTCTTGATACAAAGGTTTTAACTGCCCTTTCTCGCCCGATGGAGCCATGGCGTAGATGTAAAAATTACACGCCAACTCAGAACAATCTTGGAAAGCACCCGCATCGACCGCTTTTTGTGTTTTGACCAATTTTTGATACAGCAATGAGTTCGCACCGCTACCCAATGATGACGCTAATGCATTTAACGCCATTTCATCTTGGTGACCGCTGTACTGCGTTGGCCAGCCAATCAGCACCATAGGTTGCTGAATACGATCTTGTAAAGTGATGTACTTATCTTCGTTGAGTATTGCTGGCTGCTTAGGTGCTTGCTCTACTTCTGGACCACGAGGAATCGAACCAAAATATTTGCTTACCCATTCAAGAGTTTGATCGACGTCGATGTCCCCGCCGATAGTCAGTACTGCATTGTTTGGACCATACCAACGTAAGAAAAATGCTTTGAGATCATTAACGTCCACACGATTGAGATCTTCGATATAGCCAATGGTTTGCCATGAATATGGGTGACCTTCTGGGTACATTGCTTCACCCATCCGCTCCCACATCAAACCATAAGGGCGATTGTCGTAGTTTTGCGCCCGCTCGTTTTTCACCGTATCGCGCTGAATTTCAAACTTACGTTGAGAAACTGCATCAAGCAAAAAGCCCATACGATCAGATTCCAGCCACAGCATTTTCTCTAACTGGTTAGCAGGAACCGTCTCAAAATAGTTGGTACGGTCGCGGTTAGTGGTCCCATTTAAAGAACCACCAGCCTCAGTGATTAAACGAAAATGTTCTTGGTCACCAACATGTTCACTACCTTGAAACATCATGTGCTCAAAAAAGTGCGCAAAGCCCGACTTACCAATGTCTTCACGGGCAGAACCGACATGATAGGTAACGTCAACATGAACAAGCGGATCTGAATGATCCGGGGAAAGAATAACCGTCAACCCATTATCAAGTGTGTATTTACTGTAGGGGATGGTCGCTTTGCCAGCGACAGAGTCCACCTCTTCAACCAGTTTGACACCATGAGGAAGAGAGGAGAAAAACGGGGCGGAATAATCGAGATTCGAGGTGCAACCAAACAATGCGGTAAGAGAAACGGCACCAAGTAGAAACTTTCTCATCGTATTTCCTTAGAAAAAACCGTAGAACAAAGCAGCAAGTAAAGCGTAACGGCACGCTTTTCCAATAAGGATCAACCAAAAGCTTGGCCAAAACCTCATTCGAAGCCAACCTGCTGCAAGACATAAAGGGTCACCAATCACAGGCAACCAACTAAAAAACAGACACCAGTAACCATATTTTTGTAACCACTGGATGGCTTTATGACCATGTTTTTCGTTTTGAGTTCGATTAGGTAGCCACAGTCCTAACCAATAGTTCGTCAAACCACCTAGCGTATTGCCCAGCGTGGCGACGCAAATAACCCATGCAGGAGAGTATTGATTTAGGCTCAAAGTAGCAATTAAACCAGCCTCTGAGCCTCCGGGTAATAAGGTTGCGCTAAGTAGACCACTAAAAAATAGTACCCAGAGCGCGGAATCAGAAAACCATAATGCGATAGATTGAAACGCGGTATTAAACGTTTCTAGCATTGCATATCCAACAAAATCTTTCCTCTTGTACGCCCTGTTTCCATCTGTTTATGAGCATCAACTACCTGTTCCATTGGGTAGACTTGGTAAATTTCAGTTTTAAGCAAACCGATGCTGACTAAATACAACATCGCATCAAGCTGTTCTGGATTCGGATCCACTAACATGCCCGTTGCTTCAAAGCCGAGTAACTTCGCTTTTTCACAGATCAGTTCAGCACTTAAAGTTGGAACCGTCACGACCTTAGCGCCATCTTTTAAACATTTCAGGGCATCCAGCGCAGCGTCACCACCGACTAAGTCAACCAAAGCATCGGCCTCTTCAACGCGTTCTGACACAGGGGCGAATTCGTAATTAATAGCATGAGCACCAAGGGTAGCAAGGTAATCAAGATTACGCTCGCTGCATGTGGTAAAAACTTCCGCTTTTGCCGCAACAGCCAGTTGCACGGCAATATGACCGACGCCACCAGCGCCTGCAAGAATCAAGACTCGTTGCCCTTCTTGAACCGAGACCTTATCAAGAGCTTGAATCGCCGTTTGACCTGCAAGAGGCAAAGCCGCAGCTGCTTCAAGGGTCACCGCTTCAGGCACACGACTTAATACGGCTTCTGGTACGGATATATATTGACTATAGCCACCACCTTGCAAAGGAAAACCGATAAAGCCCGCAACCTTGTCGCCAACATCAAATTTCTGCGTCCCTTCACCACACTGATAAACCGAACCAGCGATGTCATAACCTAAGGCCCAAGGCAGGTTATCTTTATTCTGTGCCGCCGCCCAGCCAAGCCCGGCTCGCGTCTTTACATCAATCGGATTCACACCCGCAAAAGCGACTCTCACCACCACTTCACCAGGCTTTGCTTCGGGCATTGGTGAACTCTGGATTGTGAGTACTTCAGGCTCTCCAAAACTTGGGATGACAACTTGTTTGTTTTCCATAGCAACGAATCCTTATCGATATAAAAAAGGGATGCCGAAGCATCCCTTTGAATATATAACATTTTGTTTGCCTTGGTTAACCACTTGATCGCAATTTAACCAAGTTATTACCTCGGCAACTCCGCTCACGAGCGTCGCTGTGTTCTAGCCAACTAGAGCCAGCAAAATACCCGCAGCCACGGCCGAACCCAGAACGCCCGCGACATTGGGTCCCATCGCGTGCATTAGCAGGAAGTTTTGCGGGTTCGCCTCTAGACCTACTTTGTTCACCACACGAGCAGCCATTGGTACAGCCGATACCCCAGCTGCACCAATCAGTGGGTTAATGTCTTCTTTAGACAGCTTGTTCAACAGCTTCGCCATCAACACACCACCACCAGTACCAATACTGAAAGCCACAGCACCGAGCCCTAGAATACCCAAGGTTTCGAGGTTCAAAAACTCTTCTGCTTGCAGCTTGGAGCCTACGCCAAGTCCTAAGAAAATCGTCACAATGTTGATCAACTCATTCTGCGCGGTTTTCGACAAACGCTCCACCACACCCGCTTCACGCATCAAGTTGCCGAGACAGAACATCCCAACCAGTGGCGTCGCCGACGGCAAGAACAAGATGGTCATCATCAACACCGCAAGTGGAAAAAGAATTTTCTCTGTTTTTCCCACATGGCGTAGCTGAGCCATTTTGATCTTGCGCTCTTCTGGTGTCGTGAGCGCTTTCATAATTGGTGGTTGAATAATCGGTACCAGAGCCATATAGCTGTATGCCGCCACCGCGATTGCGCCAAGAAGATCTGGCGACAATTGGCTGGCAAGGAAAATCGCTGTTGGACCATCGGCACCACCTATAATCGCAATGGATGCCGCATCCGCCATGGAGAACTCCATACCAGGAACATAGTTAAGTAAGATCGCACCAAACAAAGTAGCAAAAATACCAAACTGTGCCGCCGCCCCAAGCCAAAGCGTTTTCGGGTTAGCAATCAAGGCGCCGAAGTCTGTCATTGCCCCTACACCCATAAAGATCAGTAGCGGGAAAACGCCCGAATCGATACCAATATAGTAAACGTAGTAAAGCATACCGCCAGGCTCGGTAAAGCCCGCATTGGGGATATTAGCCAAAATGGCGCCAAAGCCAATTGGCAACAGCAGTAACGGTTCAAAACCTTTTCGAATCGCTAAGAACAGTAGAACACAGCCGACAGCAATCATGCATAGCTGACCAAATTCAAAGTTAGCAATGCCAGTTTCAGACCAAAGTGTTAGTAATCCGTCCATGGTACTCCCTTACGCTAAGCTCAGTAGCGGGGCACCCACGACAACCGAGTCACCCTCTTTCACATGGAGATCCTGAACGACACCACCACGAGCAGCACGCACTTCTGTTTCCATCTTCATTGCTTCAAGGATGAGTAGTACATCGCCTTCAGCCACTTCAGAACCACTTTGCACATTAACTTTAAAAATATTACCAGCCAGTGGGGCTGGAACAGCCTCTGCGCTGGCACTCGGTGCAGCGGCAGGCGCAGCAGCTTGTGTCGAAGTGCTTGGAGTGACTGACGTTAGTTGCCCTTGAGGCCCTACTTCAACATCATAAACTTGCCCATCGACTTTCACGCTGTAAGTTTCAATACCACCTTGTACTGGTGCTGCTACTGGCGCAGCAGGTGCAGGTTGCTCTTTACCCGGCGCAGGTTCAAATGCATCAGGATTATGGCGATTTTTAAGGAACTTAAGACCAACTTGTGGAAATAACGCATAGGTCAGTACATCATCCACTGTATCTTGCGCAAGCGAGATGCCTTCCTGCTTAGCTTTTGCTAGCAAGTCATCGGTCAACTTATCCAGTTCCGCTTCAAGTAGATCGGCAGGGCGACAGGTGATTGGTTCTGCACCATCGAGTACTTTAGCTTGCAGTTCCGCATTCACTTCCGCAGGTGCGGCACCATACTCACCTTTGAGGACCCCCGCGGTTTCTTTGGTGATGCTCTTATAACGTTCGCCGGTCAGTACATTGATCACCGCTTGCGTACCGACGATCTGAGATGTTGGTGTTACAAGAGGGATATAGCCAAGATCTTGGCGAACACGTGGGATCTCTTCTAAAACCTCATCGATACGATCCGCTGCACCTTGCTCTTTAAGTTGCCCTTCCATATTGGTCAACATACCGCCCGGGACTTGTGCAATTAGAATGCGTGAATCAACCCCTTTGAGTGAGCCTTCCCATTTCGCATACTTCTTGCGTACTTCGCGGAAATAAGCCGCAATGGGCTCCAGTTGCTCAAGGTTGAGGTTAGTGTCACGCTCGGTGCCTTGCAGCATTGCAACAACGGTTTCAGTCGGCGTATGACCATAAGTACAACTCATAGAAGAAATTGAGGTGTCCAGAATATCGATCCCCGCCTCAACAGCCTTCACTGCCGTCGCCGTTGATAGCCCTGTTGTCGCATGGCAATGAAGTGCTAATGGGATTTCACAAGAAGCCTTAATCCGAGTGATCAACTCTTCAGCTTCATATGGCTTAAGCAAACCAGACATGTCTTTAATACACAGAGAGTGACAACCTAGGTCCTCAAGGCGCTTAGCAAGATCCACCCAAGTGTCGGCGTTGTGCACCGGACTGGTTGTGTAAGAGAGCGTACCTTGTGCATGAGCACCTACATCCACCGCCGCTTTCACTGCTTTCTGGAAATTGCGCACATCGTTCATCGCGTCAAAGATACGGAACACATCCATACCATTCGCGTGAGCACGCTCAACAAACTTTTCTACTACGTCGTCGGCATAGTGGCGGTATCCTAAAAGGTTTTGACCACGCAGTAGCATCTGCATCGGGGTATTAGGCATCGCCTTTTTAAGTTCACGTAGGCGTTCCCAAGGATCTTCACCCAAGAAACGGATGCACGAATCAAACGTCGCGCCACCCCAAGTTTCTAAAGACCAGTAGCCGACTTTATCTAGTTCAGCGGCGATCGGTAACATATCTTCGATACGCATACGTGTTGCAAACAACGATTGATGTGCATCGCGAAGTACCACATCAGTGATAGCTAGTGGTTTAGACATGCTCATTAACTCCTTTTAATCCTTTAATGCTATTTCGCAGCAGAAGTACGGTATTGGTGCACCGCTGCGGAAATGGCCGCTACGACCTTTGGGCTTACAGCAGCAGATGATTGAACTGGTTTACTCTGAAATGGGGTAGAGATCGGCTCTGGCACTTCCTCTGGCACTAACCGAGACATCAACCTAACGAGGTATACAAGAATTGTGAGGAAAATAAATACCACCGACATCCCTGTAAGCATCAGGGTGGCAGCATCAAATAGTTGGCTTCCAATATTGTCCATTTTGCGTCCTTTCTTTGTCATCCTGACAACTGCCTATTTGGTCAAGCTATTACGCTATACAACCTATCACTTAACCGAGGCGGCACCATAAGGTGCTCTACATTGCCGCTGGATGCATCCTATTATCCCGACAAGAGGACTAGGATTATCTCGATTGGTTAAACTTTGTCAATTTTGTTTAAGGCACACTTTATGATATTCCACATTTCTGGCGAAACATTCGTCACACAAATCACATAAAGCTGGATTATTCGGTGTTAAAAAGAACAATTAACTAGTGTTTTTACCACGTTATTCCAAGTAAAAAGAGATTACTGCGATTGGCTTAAAAAATCTGATATTTATGTTTCAAAAACAGATAGTTGTATATGAAAAGTAGGAATGTTGATAAGATTTTGTTAATAAAAAAGCCCCGCACGAATGCGAGGCTTTAGTATAATGGCGCGCTCGAGAGGATTCGAACCTCTGACCGCCTGGTTCGTAGCCAGGTACTCTATCCAGCTGAGCTACGAGCGCGCAGTTTTCGATATTAATTAATACTAACCAATATCAGGTCTGTAACCTAAAAAGTGGCGCGTCCTGGAGGATTCGAACCTCCGACCGCCTGGTTCGTAGCCAGGTACTCTATCCAGCTGAGCTAAGGACGCACGGGTTTTGATAATGACGTTATCACTATCAGGACTAGATAGCCCTAAATAATGGCGCGCTCGAGAGGATTCGAACCTCTGACCGCCTGGTTCGTAGCCAGGTACTCTATCCAGCTGAGCTACGAGCGCGCAGTTTTCGATATTAATTAACACTAACCAATATCAGGTCTATAACCTAAAAAGTGGCGCGTCCTGGAGGATTCGAACCTCCGACCGCCTGGTTCGTAGCCAGGTACTCTATCCAGCTGAGCTAAGGACGCACGGGTTTTGATAATGACATTATCACTATCAGGACTAGATAGCCCTAAATAATGGCGCGCTCGAGAGGATTCGAACCTCTGACCGCCTGGTTCGTAGCCAGGTACTCTATCCAGCTGAGCTACGAGCGCGCAATTTTCGATATCAATTAACACTAACCAATATCAGGTCTGTGACCCCTATTCTTTTCAAAAGAAAAGTGGCGCGTCCTGGAGGATTCGAACCTCCGACCGCCTGGTTCGTAGCCAGGTACTCTATCCAGCTGAGCTAAGGACGCACGGGATGTGAAGCTTATCACAAATTTTTAGTTTTGAAACAAAAAAATTGACCTGCCGGTCAATAAAATGGCGGTGAAGGAGGGATTCGAACCCTCGATACGGTATCAAGCCGTATACTCCCTTAGCAGGGGAGCGCCTTCAGCCTCTCGGCCACCTCACCGTTTTTTATTATTCTCTCCAAGAGAGAATGGCGCGCTCGAGAGGATTCGAACCTCTGACCGCCTGGTTCGTAGCCAGGTACTCTATCCAGCTGAGCTACGAGCGCGCATTTGCTTTGTTTCAAAGCTATGCTCCGAAGAGCAATTCTTCTAAAAAAGAAGAAGCAAGAATGGCGGTGAAGGAGGGATTCGAACCCTCGATACGGTATCAAGCCGTATACTCCCTTAGCAGGGGAGCGCCTTCAGCCTCTCGGCCACCTCACCGTCTTGCGGAGGCACATATTACGATTTACCGAAAATATGTCAATTACTTTCTTGGCAAATTTGACAGAAACCTCTCCAACCGTTGGCAAATTAACCAAATCGGTGTTTATTCATGCTTTTTCGAGAGAATTTCCACTATGTACCCACAAAAAAAGCTGACATTGTGCCAGCTTTTTTAAAGCAATTAGTAGTTGCCAGATGCAACGTTACCATTACCTTTTTCTGCCTGAATGCGCATGTAGATTTCTTCGCGGTGAACAGACACTTCTTTCGGAGCATTAACGCCGATACGTACTTGGTTACCTTTTACGCCTAGTACAGTTACAGTGACTTCATCACCAATCATTAGAGTTTCACCAACACGGCGAGTTAAAATTAGCATTCTGTGCTCCTTGAGTAATCTCTTAAAATTTCTTGCTACTAAGCTATTATCCAACAAAAGTTATATTTTCGTAAACTCTATTCTGCGGAGAATCTAGTTTAGAAAGGCATGTTTTTGTAGGCAAACGAGTGCTTTGCTCGGCTTGATATAAGCTTGATGCAATAAATTCGCCGCATAATCTACACTCTCTGGTAACAATGCAATAGTTAATGACCATTCATCCACTTTTTGATGAATCGTTACTATTTCATTACTGGCCAGCAGTTGCGATGAGGAATGCAATAACTCGTAAGTATTTGCCCCCACTGCGGTCAGTAAACTGATAGAGTGATGATCAGCGACTTTTCCCTGTAAAACCAACTCTAGTTTAGAGTAAGCATCTTGCTTGACAACAATAGCGAGCCAATCTGGGTGCTCAATCACATCCCAAATTGCAATACCGATAAGGCGGCACTGTTTTTCGATTAATTCTAGCGAACTTTTCGCTACCTTAATCAAATACATATCGCGTTGAATCGCTAAACCACTAACTGGATAAACGCATTCATCTCCTTTCACCAGACTGCCTTGATTGACGTCAAAGGTCGACAATACTCGTAAAGGCACCCGATTTTTCCACGCATATTGCACAGAAGGAAGATGAAGTACTTTGGCACCATTTTTTGCCATTGCTTCCATCGAGGGAAAATCAATTATATCAAGCTTTTGGGCATCTTGAACAACGCGTGGATCACAGGTATAGATACCATCAACATCGGTGAAGATCTGACACTCATCGGCACATAGTGCACCTGCAAGCGTGACTGCAGAAGTGTCTGAGCCACCACGGCCTAACGTGGTAATATCTCCGCGCTCTGTTATCCCTTGAAATCCAGCGACAATGACAATTTGGTCTTGTTCCAGTAATTCTGTGATTGGCGAAATATCAATATGCTTTATCGTCGCATCGTTGTGCTGATTGTCGGTAACAATATTTGCCTGAGCTCCGGTTAATGAGCGCGACTTATACCCCATTTTATTGAGCGTCATCGCGAGTAGTGCCATCGAAACCTGTTCACCAGCAGCAAGTAATACATCAAGTTCGCGAGCATCCGGTACGCTATCGACTTGCTTTGCCAGGTCAAGCAATCGATTGGTTTCTCCTGACATTGCAGAGACAACGACAACGACTTGATTGCCCGAGTTTTTAGCTTGAATGATGTGCTGTGCAACTTGATGAATTCGTTCAATCGAACCTACCGAAGTACCGCCAAATTTTTGCACGATAAGAGGCTTTTTCACCAGTCTTCACCTTCCCATGACCAAAGTCTCATTGCGCCACTCAGCTGAGTCAGTGAGTGGTCGTTTTAGAAATCAAATCCGACATATTGTCGGATTTTTATAAAAAAGAACGCTCAACCATAAATGATTGAGCGTGATTCAGTTTATTTCAGTCTTATAGACGCTCAGAAACCCAAGCTTCAACTGACTCTAGTGCACCCGGCAGTGCTGAAGCATCAGTACCACCTGCTTGCGCCATGTCTGGGCGACCGCCACCTTTACCGCCAACTTGCTGAGCAACCATGTTAACAAGTTCGCCCGCTTTCACTTTGCCAGTAAGATCTTTAGTTACACCCGCGATTAGACCTACTTTACCGTCTGCAACATTACCTAGCATGATGATGCCGCTGCCTAGTTGGTTCTTCAGTTCATCGACCATACCACGCAGTGCTTTGTTCTCTGCACCATCAAGTTGTGCAACAAGTACTTTAACACCAGCAATCTCTTTCACTTGGTTAGTTAGGCTCGCACCCGCTTGAGACGCTAGCTTATCTTTAAGTTGTTGGATTTCTTTTTCCAGTGCCTTCGCTTTGCTTGCTGCTTCAGAAAGCTTCGCTTCGTACTTATCTTGCTGTGCTTCAATTGCGTCTAGCGCTGCTTCACCCGTTACCGCTTCAATACGACGGATGCCTGCTGCGATACCACCTTCTGACGTGATCTTGAATAGACCAATGTCACCCGTGTTAGACGCGTGGATACCACCACATAGCTCAGTTGAGAAATCACCCATAGATAGTACGCGAACTTCATCATCGTACTTCTCACCAAATAGCGCCATCGCACCTTTCTGCTTCGCAGACTCAATATCCATGATATTGGTTTCGATGTTGTGGTTACGACGAATTTGCGCGTTGACTAGACGCTCAACTTCTTTCAGCTCAGCCGCTGTCACACCTTCTAGGTGAGAGAAGTCAAAACGTAGGTTTTCAGCTTTCACTAGAGAGCCTTTCTGCGTTACGTGCTCACCCAATACTTTACGTAGTGCTGCGTGTAGCAAGTGCGTTGCAGAGTGGTTCAATGTGATTGCTGCGCGGCGTACTGCATCCACTAGAGCTTGTGCTTTGTCGCCTTTCGCAATTACACCTTCAGTTAACTCACCGTGGTGTGCAATTGCATTACCTAGTTTCTGTGTATCTTCTACTTTAAATAGGCCTGATTCAGTTTTGATCACGCCAGCGTCACCACATTGACCGCCTGATTCTGCGTAGAATGGGGTTTCTTCAAGGATAAGTATCGCCTTATCACCAGCAGATAGTGACTCAACTTCGTTACCTTCAACAAACATTGCTGCGACTGCACTTGAACCTTCTGTCGCTGAGTAGCCGCAGAACTCAGTTTGTGCGTCAGTTTTGATTGCTGCGTTGTAGTCCGTACCGAATTGACCGGCTTCGCGAGCACGTTGACGTTGCTCTTCCATTGCTTTCTCAAAACCTTCTTCGTCGATCGCGAAGTCACGCTCACGAGCTACGTCGTTAGTTAAGTCAGCTGGGAAGCCGTAAGTGTCGTAAAGTTTAAATACGGTTTCGCCGTCTAGCACTTTGCCGTCTAGGTTATCTAAAGCTTCGTTTAGAATTGTCATGCCACGTTCAAGAGTACGTCCGAAGTTCTCCTCTTCGATACGTAGAACTTTTTCAACAACCGCTTGTTGACGTTTTAGTTCTTCGCCAGCTGTACCCATGATCTCTGCCAATACGCCAACCAACTTGTGGAAGAATGCGCCTTGAGCCCCCACTTTGTTACCGTGACGAACTGCACGACGGATGATACGACGTAGAACGTAACCACGCCCTTCGTTTGAAGGCATAACACCATCAACGATGAGGAATGAACATGAACGAATGTGGTCAGCAATTACACGTAGAGACTGGTTTGATAGGTCTTCACAACCTGTTACTTCAGCCGCTGCTTTAATCAGCGTTTGGAATACATCAATCTCGTAGTTTGAGTGAACGCCTTGCATGATTGCAGAAATACGCTCAATACCCATGCCCGTATCAACAGATGGCTTTGGAAGAGGTTCCATGGTGCCGTCTGCGTGACGGTTGAACTGCATAAATACGTTGTTCCAAATCTCGATAAAACGGTCACCGTCTTCTTCAGGAGAGCCTGGACGACCGCCCCAAATATGTTCACCGTGATCGTAGAAGATTTCAGTACATGGACCACAAGGACCTGTATCACCCATTTGCCAGAAGTTATCTGACTCGTATGCTTTACCACCTTCTTTGTCACCGATACGTACGATGCGATCCGCTGGAATACCAATCTTTTTATTCCAGATATCGAATGCTTCATCATCAGTCTCGTAAACGGTCACAAGAAGACGATCTTTCGGCAGTTTTAGTGTGTCTGTAAGGAATTCCCACGCGTACGCAATCGCGTCTTCTTTGAAGTAATCGCCAAAGCTAAAGTTGCCTAGCATTTCAAAGAATGTGTGGTGGCGAGCAGTAAAGCCAACGTTTTCTAAATCGTTGTGTTTACCACCTGCACGTACACAGCGTTGGGCCGTAGTCGCTCGAGTGTAGGCGCGTTTTTCTAAACCTAAGAAACAATCTTTAAATTGGTTCATACCTGCGTTAGTGAAAAGCAGGGTTGGGTCGTTATGCGGTACTAACGATGAACTTTCTACGATTTGGTGTCCTTTGCTTTCAAAGAACTTGAGGAACGCGTTGCGAACCTCATCTGTGCTCATGTACATGCAGCTCTTCCTGAAAATAGTCGAGATAGAATTTTGCTGTATTGTACACATAAGCGAGTACTAGATGCTATACCCAAGTCACCTCAAGATGCATGGTTTCGCACGTCTGAATGGCGGTTTTGATAAGGGGGGCGAGATCTCTATTAAATCCACTTTAGCCGCTTTTCCCTCCCCAAAGCTGCAAAAGCACATGTATACCAGTCAAAACAACCGATTAGTCTTGCTTTGAATGACTTTTAATCATGATTTGTCATTGCGCGCGTGGTTAATTTGCTCATAGCTGAAACGAAGAAAGCCCCCTACAAGAGGGGGCTTAGTAACTCAGCGAATAGCTAACTATTAACCTTCAATGTACTCGAAACGAGAAGTGAAGAAACGTAGTTGCTTAGGCTCGTATACAAAGTTTAGACCTTTGATAGTGTCACGTTTTTTGTATAGCTCGATGATACCTTCAGCTACTGCATCCATGTGTGCGTAAGTGTAAACACGACGTGGAATAGTTAGACGGATAGTTTCTAGAGCTGGACGGTGGTGATCACCAGTCTCACGGTTACGTCCTGCAGATACGATACCACGTTCCATTGTACGTACACCTGTCTCGATGTATACAGACGCAGCTAGAGTTTGCGCTGGACACTGATCTTGAGTTAGGTGTGGTAGGAAGCGACGTGCGTCAACGAATACTGCGTGGCCACCAACAGGTTCAATCATTGGAACGCCAGCTTCACGTAGCTTGTCACCTAGGTAACGGATTTGCTTGATACGGTGGTCAAGGTAAGGGAACTCTAGAGCTTCTTCTAGACCAACAGCTAGAGCTGCCATGTCACGACCAGCTAGACCGCCGTATGAAGGCATACCTTCGTATACTACTACTAGTTCTTTAGATTCTTCGAATAGGTGCTCGTCGCGTAGCGCTAGGAAACCACCGATGTTTGCAAGACCGTCTTTCTTAGAAGACATTGTTGCGCCGTCTGCGTAAGAGAACTGCTCAAGAACGATCTCTTTGATAGACTTGTCTGCGTAACCTTCTTCTTGCTCTTTGATGTAGTATGCGTTTTCTGCACAACGAGTTGCATCGTAGAATACTTTGATGCCGTTAGCTTTACAGATTTCGCTTACTGCACGCATGTTAGCCATAGATACTGGCTGACCACCTGCTAGGTTTACAGTGATTGCTAGACATACGTAAGCAATGTTTTCTGCGCCTTTCTCAGCGATAGCAGATTGTAGTTTGTCTAGGTCGATGTTGCCTTTAAATGGTACATCTAGTGCTGCATCGTGTGCTTCATCACGGATGATGTCGATGAATTTAGCACCGTTGTGCTCTTGGTGGAAACGTGTAGTTGTGAAGTACATGTTACCAAGAACCCATTGTTGACCTTTGTCTTTAGGAATTGCGATTTGAGAAAGGATGTTCTCTGCACCGCGACCTTGGTGAGTAGGAATTAGGTATGGGAAACCGTATAGACGTTGAACAGCTTCTTCTAGTTTGTAGAAATCTTTAGAACCAGCGTATGCTTCGTCACCAGTCATTAGAGCAGCCCACTGCTTGTCAGACATTGCAGATGTGCCTGAGTCAGTTAGTAGGTCGATGTAAACATCAGCACTGTTTAGAAGAAACGTGTTGTAACCAGCTTCTTTCATTTTTTCAGCACGCTCTTCGCGACCAATCATTGATACGTTTTCGATAGTTTTAATACGAAACGGTTCAGCAGGATAACGTTTATCCATTTTCTTACTCCAATTTATTTAATGGTCATATTCTTTATTTATTGGGTGTGTCCCCCAAACTTCGAAGCCATTAAAGTATTTTTTTCGGATTAAGGGAATAGCTCACCCAGCGGTATAATTTCGAAGTTTCGTATAGAAAAATAAACGCCAACTTTATTGCGAAAATAAGATATTACAGACGTTGTTTTTTCCATTTGTTTGATTGATCGGTATTGTACAACCCCTTTCAATTTGTTAGACAGTCACCATAATGAGAGTCAGTTAACACTTTAATGCGTACATTTTAATGTACTGTTTTTTTTACACCCCTACTATCTACTGGCAAATTGCGTCAAATAGCGTCTCTTTTTACACATTTCTAACAATAAGACCGAGTGAATTTAATCTTTCGTGCCGCAAAAATGAGTGAAAAAAGCCAAAAATATCTCTTGTTTTTCATCTGGCAGATCAAAACACCCCTACCTTTAGGTTGACCTCGATCTCATTTATAAATTACGACGAATTTTACATGAAAAACAAGCTCGCCTTATGTTAAAAATAATGATCTTTTTATTTATTATCCAAACAAAAATAATTAAAAAAAACCACCGAATTACCACAGTTAATATTAGCAACCGTTAATTTATCTCGATCAATATTTAAGCAAGGCTTAATTTAATTAAAATATATCGCCTTAATTATTAGACAAGCGAAAATATAGAGACAAATACACAGATATTTTATTTTCCTGAGGCGACATTAAGTGCTCAAGATCACATTTTATTTGGTTTTACTTCTATTTGATTATTTTGCAAAGCCCATGAACCTGCTTCGTAAGGCAAATATCAAGTTATCAGTCCCGATATCCGCCAAGAAGCCGCGAAAATTTCTGTTCATTTCCCATCACCAAGCCCCAAAAGCGCATATCGCGCAGTAATCAGCTAGCTTGTGAACGCTAAACTCCAGAGAGGCGCTGTCGTTTAAAGCCAATCAAACTAACCGGGCAGCATGAGAACACTATGGAATGGGTTTGGCAGCTCCCTTAAACAGATTAACTTTCTGTCTTCACAGCACGTTACTGCCATTGCCACTCTACAGGCGAGGAACTTAACGCTTTTTTGATTGTGAAAAGGCGGCTTTGTCGTAGTCAGTCACACCGTACTCACCTGCAGGAAAGTCATAGGAGTGAATGAGGGGCACTATTTTACTCAGGTCACCTCAAGGTGTGGGGTTCGGGGTAAATGACTTTGTGGTAGATATGGCAGCTAACCGCAGATTTAGTCACGCTTAAGCAAAAAGCGTTAACGACGTATACGGAGCAAACGAACTAGCCTTCGCGAGCAAGCGACTTAGTTTCAGCATGGCAGATAAAACAAAGCCCCGCATTCACGAGGCTTTATTGTCTATATATAGAGGGAAGTAAGATTAGAACTCTTCTTCTTGCGGCATCTCGCCGATTTCAGGCTCTTCAGGCTGAGCTGGAGTCAATAGCATCTCACGCAGTTTGCTATCGATAGTATGCGCCGCTTCTGGGTTCTCTTTTAGGTACTTACACGCGTTCGCTTTACCTTGGCCAATCTTATCGCCATTGTAGCTGTACCAAGCACCTGCTTTTTCTACTAGCTTGTGCTTCACACCTAGGTCGATCAGTTCGCCCTCACGGTTAAAGCCTTGGCCATAAAGAATTTGAGTTTCAGCTTGCTTAAATGGTGCAGCAATCTTGTTCTTCACCACTTTAATACGAGTTTCGTTACCTACAACTTCATCGCCTTCTTTGATAGAACCTGTGCGGCGAATATCAAGACGAACAGATGCGTAAAATTTCAGAGCATTACCGCCAGTTGTCGTCTCTGGGTTACCAAACATCACACCAATCTTCATACGGATTTGGTTGATGAAGATACACATACAGTTAGACTGTTTAAGGTTACCAGTTAGCTTACGCATTGCTTGAGATAGCATACGCGCTTGTAAGCCCATGTGGCTATCGCCCATCTCACCTTCAATTTCAGCTTTTGGTGTTAGTGCCGCTACCGAGTCAACCACGAGAACATCAATTGCGCCTGAGCGAGCAAGGGCATCACAAATTTCTAGTGCCTGCTCACCAGTATCTGGTTGAGAAACCAATAGTGCGTCAATATCAACACCTAGCTTCTTAGCGTAAATAGGATCAAGTGCGTGCTCAGCATCAATAAAAGCACAAGTTTTACCTTCACGTTGAGCTGCGGCAATCAACTCAAGAGTCAACGTTGTTTTACCCGAAGATTCTGGACCGTAAATTTCTACGATACGACCCATAGGTAAACCACCAGCACCTAGTGCGATATCTAGAGAAAGTGATCCCGTCGAAATGGTTTCTACATCCATTGTACGGTTATCACCAAGGCGCATAATAGAGCCTTTACCGAATTGCTTTTCAATTTGACCTAGCGCAGCGGCGAGGGCTTTCTGTTTATTCTCGTCCATCACTTTCTCCAAACTACCCATCATCGCTGATGAATATAAAATCTGATTGGTGTCGTTCAGCATCTGCCGAACAATTTATGAGTGTCATTATACTGTTGATTCATACAGTGTCCATAGCTGTATGGATTTTTTTTCGTTCGACGGGCTAGAGTACTGATCTCACGCGCATTTTAAACCCAAAGCAACAAAACTATGATCTCTCACCCAAATAGTCACACAGTATTGTCAGTGCATACTCTACGGCTTGTGTACGTACTTCGCTTCGGTCGCCGGAAAAATGTTGGGTTGAAACCATTAACCAGCCAGCACTGTCTGCAAAACCAAAACAAACTGTTCCAACGGGCTTCTCAACACTCCCACCCGCAGGGCCAGCGATACCGCTGATCGACACCGCCATTGTCGCGTTTGAATGTTGTAATGCCCCCAGCACCATTTCTTCAACGATGGGTTCACTCACCGCTCCCCATGTATCCAAAGTGCTTTCCTTAACCCCGAGCATCTCTATTTTCGCTTCATTACTATAGGTAACAAAAGCACGGTCGAACCAAGCTGAACTACCTGCAATATCCGTTACCGCAGTCGCGACACCTCCGCCAGTGCAGGATTCAGCGGTCGTCAAAACGTGTTGATGCGCTAACAATAATTTACCAAGGCGCGTGCTACTTGTGATATGTGTGGTCATGTCTTCCCCTTAGCTTAGCTCGATATCGCTCTACTATATACAGCGGTTCCATATAAGTTCAATGCTCTGCATGAGTTTGATTTGGTGAGACAGAATCGACATCAATTTTCGATTCCTATCTGATTTATCACTGAATATGCGCCCTTTCCCATTTCTCTAAATCGGGGGGATTTGATATCCTTCGCTGTCACATTTTTATGCTCTCGCGAAACAGAGCCATGACGTCACTTCGATAAAACCAGGTCAAGATGCCGTTACATCCGTTTAAACATATGAAATTTACTATTCATAGGTAAGAAAACCATGACGACAAAAAATAAAACCAATACACATACACCTATGATGCAGCAATATCTTAAGTTAAAAGCTGAGAATCCTGACATTCTGCTGTTTTATCGTATGGGCGACTTCTACGAGCTTTTTTATGACGACGCAAAACGCGCTTCACAACTGCTCGATATCTCATTAACCAAGCGTGGCTCATCAGCCGGCGAGCCGATCCCAATGGCAGGCGTACCTTACCACGCCGTAGAGGGCTACTTAGCGAAACTGGTTCAACTCGGTGAATCCGTCGCGATCTGTGAGCAAATTGGTGATCCAGCCACCAGCAAAGGCCCCGTTGAACGCAAAGTAGTGCGTATTGTAACTCCGGGAACTGTGACCGATGAAGCGCTGCTGTCTGAGCGCGTTGACAACCTGATTGCGGCTATCTATCACCATAATGGTAAATTTGGCTATGCCACATTAGATATTACCTCTGGTCGTTTCCAGCTCACCGAGCCTGAGAGCGAAGAAGCAATGGCAGCCGAACTACAACGCACCTCACCACGTGAGTTACTGTTCCCTGAAGATTTTGAACCTGTGCAATTGATGTCCTCGCGCAGTGGCAATCGTCGTCGCCCAGTATGGGAGTTTGAAATCGACACCGCCAAGCAGCAACTTAATCAGCAATTTGGCACCCGTGATCTAATCGGTTTTGGTGTAGAGCATGCCAAGTTAGGGCTTTGCGCTGCGGGTTGCTTAATTCAATACGTAAAAGATACTCAACGCACAGCACTGCCGCATATTCGCTCATTGACGTTTGATCGCCAAGATCACTCGGTGATTTTGGATGCCGCAACGCGCCGCAATTTAGAAATCACCCAAAACCTTGCTGGCGGCTTAGATAACACCCTAGCGGACGTCTTAGATAAAACGGCGACGCCTATGGGTAGCCGAATGCTCAAACGTTGGTTGCATCAACCAATGCGCTGTATCGACACCCTAAACCAACGCCTAGATGCGATTACCGATATTAAAGAGCAAAGCGTTTTCTGCGACTTGCAACCCGTATTGAAGCAAATTGGTGATATCGAGCGTATTCTGGCTCGTTTAGCACTGCGCTCAGCTCGTCCTCGTGATTTGGCACGTTTGCGACATGCGATGCAACAGTTGCCGGACTTGGCTGCGGTACTGGCTGATCTTAATCACCCGTATCTTGCTAAGTTAGCGCAATTTGCCGCCCCGATGGATTCTGTTTGCGATCTGCTTGAACGCGCCATTAAAGAGAATCCACCTGTAGTTATCCGTGATGGTGGTGTGATCGCAGAGGGCTATAACGCTGAGTTAGATGAGTGGCGTAATCTTGCCGATGGTGCCACTGAGTACTTAGAGCAACTGGAGCGAGAAGAACGCGAGCGCCATGATATTGACACGCTTAAAGTGGGCTATAACGCAGTCCATGGCTTCTTTATTCAAGTCAGCCGTGGGCAGAGCCATCTAGTACCCGCTCACTATGTGCGCCGTCAAACACTAAAAAATGCCGAACGCTACATTATTCCTGAGCTGAAAGAGCACGAAGATAAAGTTCTCAACTCAAAATCAAAAGCCCTTTCTGTGGAGAAAAAACTGTGGGAAGAGCTATTTGATCTTCTCCTTCCACATCTAGAGCAAATGCAGAACTTAGCCTCTGCAGTTTCACAATTAGACGTACTGCAAAACCTAGCCGAACGCGCTGATAGCCTAGACTACTGTCGTCCAACCTTGAGTCAAGAGCCGGGGATTTCGATTCAAGCGGGTCGCCACCCTGTCGTTGAGCAAGTCATGGATGAGCCCTTTATTGCCAACCCAATAGAACTTAACACTCAACGCAAAATGCTGATCATCACAGGTCCAAACATGGGGGGTAAATCAACCTACATGCGCCAGACTGCCTTGATCGCACTGTTAGCGCATATCGGCTCTTACGTGCCCGCAGAATCAGCACACATAGGCTCAATCGATCGCATTTTTACTCGTATTGGTGCATCAGATGACTTAGCTTCTGGTCGTTCAACCTTTATGGTCGAAATGACAGAAACAGCCAATATTCTGCACAACGCCACTGAACGCAGCTTGGTATTGATGGACGAAATTGGTCGAGGAACCAGTACATACGACGGTCTGTCACTCGCATGGGCAAGCGCCGAATGGCTGGCAAAGCAAATTGGGGCACTCACCCTTTTTGCCACCCACTACTTTGAACTCACCGAGCTACCAAACCAAATTGCCCACTTGGCCAACGTACATTTAGATGCTGTTGAACATGGTGAAAGCATTGCCTTTATGCATGCGGTGCAAGAAGGTGCTGCCAGCAAATCCTATGGTCTTGCCGTTGCAGGACTTGCTGGTGTGCCGAAAACCGTGATTAAACAAGCCCGTGCGAAGCTGACTCAGTTAGAGCAGTTAAGCCACGTAACTGAAGCCAATGCACCGCGCAGCAGCGCTGTCGATATTGCCAACCAACTCAGTTTAATTCCTGAACCAAGTGAAGTGGAAGAGGCGCTAGCAAACATCAACCCAGACGACTTAACTCCTCGCCAAGCACTGGAAGAGTTGTACCGTTTGAAAAAGCTGCTTTAACCTTTCGTCAGCATACGAATATAAGCCGCGCCTATTGCGCGGCTTTTTCTTTGCTTGGTTTAACAATGAGTGACATTTGACGAGCAAAATCAAACCTTCTAGCTATTTAATCTGCAACAGAAGTTGCCAATCATGCCTTACTGCTCGGAACTCCGTTGGTGACTGATACATCCCAAGCGATAGGACGCCTATGCTGAAATTTCCTCACAGACCAACCAATGGAAATTGTTATGCGCACCCACTCTATAAAGCAAATGCAAGGCTTTACTCTGATTGAGTTGATGATCGTTGTGGCAATCATCGCCGTGCTCGCCACTATTGGCATGCCGATGTACAACAACTACACAATTAGATCTAATGTCGTTGCAGCAATCGCCGAAGCGAGTTCGTATAAGACCGCTGTCGCCCTTTGCTACCAAGAAAATGGCGCCTTGTCATCTTGTGACGCAGGGAATGACGGTGTACCGAGTGCGGCTTCCAAAATTACCGGTATCACCGATGGAAAGATTACCCTTAATCCACAAGTCGACTGCGATAATGACTCATCAACCGACAATACTTTTGCCTATAGCCCCGATGTCGACACCGGTGGGATCATGACTTGGAACATTGCTGACGACCAAAGTAACTGCGGTCAATATCAATAATGCCCTTGCTTGAGATGCTACTGAGAGAGCGCTACCTTACCTCAACCCAACTTGCATCCTTGCCGATTGAACAACACACATCTCTGTGCGAGACATTGGTAAACTCTGGCACATTAAGCCATCAGCAACTTAGTATCGCCATGGCTCAACTCTTTAACCTTGAAGTGGTTGAGATCGAACACTTTGACTATCAATCCTTATGTCGCACTTTGGGATTAAGAGAGCTGATTACCCGTTACCAAGCTGTTCCGATAAAGAGAAATACTCAACAGCTCACTCTTGCCATTTTTGACCCAAGCCAAACCGGCTTGGAGCAAGAGTTTGGCTTTGCCACCCACCTTCAAGTTGTTTTGGTTATTGCGGATATTCGTGCAATTAAGAAAGCAATCAATAATTTATATGGCCGCAATAATCCCCATATCAATACATACCATAAGGAGATTGATACGACTGAACTCGAGCAAATGGTCGATCTTTCTCAACAAGAGCAAAACTCTCTCGACGAGTTAACCCAAGATGATGCTCCTATCAGCCGCTATATCCATCAGGTCCTACTCGATGCAATCCGTAAAGGGGCTTCCGATATTCATTTCGAACCATACGAAGAACATTTTCGAATTCGTTTTCGTTGCGATGGCCTCCTACTTGAAGCACACCACCCTCCAGTTTCGTTAGGGCGAAGATTAACAACACGAGTAAAAATCCTCGCTCAATTAAACATCGCGGAAAGGCGCTTGCCACAAGATGGACGCACCAAGCTAAAACTCAACGACGCCTTGTCGGCAGATATGCGTATATCCACTCTGCCAACATTATGGGGCGAAAAGGTGGTGCTGCGTTTACTGAACAATACACCAAGCGTACTCAACATCGACAAACTTGGATTTACTCAAGAACAACAACAGACTTACGTTCAAACGTTGAAGCGCCCGCAAGGACTCATCATGATCACCGGACCGACTGGCAGTGGTAAAACAGTCACTCTTTATGCAGGTCTCGCTACACTTAACACCCCTCAACGTAATATTGCGACCGCCGAAGATCCAATCGAAATGAATCTATTTGGCATAAACCAAGTGCAAGTCCAACCCCAAATTGGCTTTGATTTCTCCACGGCGCTACGCACATTTTTACGCCAAGACCCAGACGTGATAATGGTCGGAGAAATACGTGATTTTGAAACCGCTGAAATTGCCGTCAAAGCAGCACAAACGGGTCACTTAGTACTTTCGACACTACACACTAACTCTGCGGCTGAAACGCTAGTTCGACTGAATAACATGGGGATTCAACCATACAATCTCGCGGCTTCATTGAGCTTAGTGATAGCGCAACGCTTGGTTCGCCGTTTGTGTCCGTTATGCAAACAGAACGCCGAGCTCACTTTAGAGCAAGCCAGTTATCTCTCAGTCTCGCATCCTCAAGCCGTATATTGTGCCAACCACTCAGGCTGTGAACATTGTAATCAAGGCTACTTAGGCCGAATTGGTCTATTTGAAATCCTACCAATCAATCAAGAAATCAAACGCAAAATTCTCGCTCAATCTAATGCTTCGGAACTGCAACAGCAGGCAGTAGCACAGGGGATGCAAACTATAAAATCCTGTGCGACCGAGAAGCTACTTCAAGGCGAGACGAGCTTGGCTGAACTTGAGCGTGTTTTACTATTTGGGGAATAGTATGGCGCAAAGGCAGAGCAGCGAACTCAAAGTCTTCCGTTGGCGTGGCATTAGTCGAAATGGCAAACGTTGCCAAGGTCATGAATACGCGGCTACCTCATCACATGTGAGAGTTAAACTCACACAACAGAATATTCGAGTCACTCATTTACGCGTTGAGAAAGTTTCGCCGTTACAACGCTATAACCAACGAATCAAACCGTATGAGTTGCCTATATTTACCCGCCAGTTGGCGACGATGCTAACAGCGAATATACCGCTACTACAGGCAATTAAACTCATTCGAGACAATCAAAGACACGTGAGTTTTAAGTCCATCTTGCACAATATTGCTGCTGATATCGAGATGGGAATCCCCATTGCTGATGCTTTTCGAACACATGCTATATTTCCACCGAGCTATATCGACCTAATCACTTGCGGTGAAACATCAGGCAAGTTGACGGAAGTATTTCAGCAACTGGCCAAGCATCAAGAAAAAGCATTTAAACTCAGAAAGCAAATTATCAAGGCTTCTATTTATCCCTGTCTTGTTGTCATCGTCTCCCTCTCAGTGATCTATTTGATGCTCACTATGGTAGTGCCACAATTCAAAAGTATGTTTGCCAGTTTTGGGGCGGAACTGCCTTGGTTCACACAGCAAGTCCTCTCCATATCTAACGCAATTCAAGCTCACGCGGTCACGATTTTTACTCTCCTAATCTTTATCTTCCTAGTCCTTCGAGTACTGCGTGCCTCCTCACCCCAATTTGCCCTTTGTATTAGCCATGTTGTTCGCCGTTTACCGGTTGTAGGCAGGTTATGAGCAAGAGCTTTGTCGCTCAGTTTAGCCGGACATTGGCGACCAGTGTTTCGGCAGGGCTACCACTGCTGACTTGCCTAAACACCGCTAAGCAAAATCAGTATCCTCCATGCTATCAAGTCGCGCTCGCTGAACTATACACAAACACCTCGTCTGGAATGCCACTCTACCTTGCCATGAAACGCAGCAATCTCTTTTGCGAAATGACGCTACAAATGGTGATGATCGGCGAGGAATCCGGATGCTTGGATGATATGCTCAATCGCATTGCCTCTTTGCACGAAAATGAAATAGATGATCTGGTCGAACAGCTAGGTCAACTAATTGAACCTCTGGTTATTGTCGTGTTGAGCCTTATCGTAGGGAGCATAGTATTAGCAATCTACTTACCCATCTTTAACTTAATGAATGTTATGGGCTAAGATAGCGCCTTAAATCTCCCTCCCCTTATTGCGGATACTGAGTTCCTATGGCTATATTTTCTTACTACCCTTGGCTGTTCCCATTGTTAGCAACGGTTTTCGGCTTACTAGTCGGCAGCTTTCTTAATGTGGTGATTTACCGTTTACCGATTATGATGGAGCGAGAGTGGCGTAAAGAGTGCAGCGAGAGTTTTCCTGAAGCCAACCTGACCGTCGATCAAAGTCGTTTTAACCTAAGTGTGCCCCGCTCAGCATGCCCAAACTGTCATACGCCAATACGTGCATTGGATAATATCCCCGTGCTCAGTTGGTTAATGCTGGGTGGAAAATGTCATCAGTGCAAAACGAAAATCAGTGCGCGCTACCCTTTAATCGAGCTATTAACTGCAGGTATGTGTGGTCTAGTCGCATTAGAGTTTGGTTTTAGCTATTTTGCTATCGCACTACTTTTTTTCACCTTTGTGCTAATTGCAGCAACCTTTATCGATCTCGATACCATGTTACTGCCCGATCAATTGACACTACCGCTAATGTGGGCAGGGATCTGCCTTGCACTCGTTGGGATTAGCCCTGTCAGCCTACAAGACTCTGTAATTGGTGCCATCGCGGGTTATCTCTGCCTGTGGAGTGTCTATTGGGGGTTTAAATTGCTGACCGGCAAAGAAGGCATGGGTTACGGTGACTTCAAGTTACTAGCCGCGCTTGGCGCTTGGTTGGGATGGCAGTATTTACCCATGATTATTTTGCTCTCATCACTGGTTGGATTAGTGTTTGGCATTATTCAGCTCAGAATGCAAAAGAAAGGGATTGATATGGCTTTTCCGTTTGGTCCTTATCTTGCTATCGCGGGTTGGGTTGCCACAATGTGGGGCAGCGAGATCCTTCATCATTACTACCGTTTTTTACTAGGAGCGTAATATGGCATTAATCGTTGGACTGACTGGTGGTATTGCCAGCGGAAAAACTACTGTCGCCAATATTTTCCGCGATCAATTTTCAATCGATATCGTCGATGCCGACGTAGTCGCGCGCGAGGTGGTTGAACCCGGTAGTGATGGTTTAAAAGCGATTGTTGCACGTTACGGACAAGAAGTTTTGCATAGTGATGGCACATTGAACCGCCCAGCACTACGCACCATTATTTTTGCCCATCCAAGTGAAAAGCAATGGATCGATGCCCTGCTGCATCCGATGATTCGTCGCAATATGCAACAACAATTACAGCATGTCACCTCGGAATATGCTCTACTTGTGATACCCTTGATGGTTGAAAATGATCTTCAGCAACTCGCAGACCTCGTTTTGGTCGTCGATGTTGAAGAGGAAATACAGATTCAACGTACCATGAACCGTGATGGCGTCTCACGTCAACAAGCTGAATCAATCCTGCAATCTCAAGCCAGTCGTGAACAACGCCTTGCCATTGCTAACGATGTGATTAAAAACCATTCACAAAACCAACAACTTTTGCCCCAAATCACAGAATTACACAAAAAGTACCTAGAAATGTGCAGGGCAAATCTGTGAGAATAAAGCTACAAAATTTCAGGGCGACGCTTAATGACCACGCAATATTTCGAACATCCGCTGAATGAGAAAACCAGAATCTATCTACGTGTAGAGGCTTTGCTACATCAGTTGGATGTGTCATCGAGATTTAGTGATGATTTACAACATTTAAACTTCTTCCGTGGTCTATTTGACTTGCTTGAAATCTTTGAGCAAATCCAACTAAAAAGTGAGTTGGCAAAAGATATCGAAAAACAACGCCTGACTTATCGCACTTGGCTCAATGTTGACGGTGTGGATCAGGATATGCTGAGAAGCATTTTGCAAGAAGTTGATCAAGCCCATAGTGAATTAATGAGTGCCGAACGCTTTGGACAAAGCCTCAAAGAGGATCGCTTTTTAAGTGCGATACGCCAACGCTTTAATCTGCCTGGCGGCTCCTGTTGTTTCGACCTTCCAGCGCTACACCACTGGTTGCACCTACCATGTGAGCACAAACAGCAAGATGCTCGCAACTGGTTGGAGTCACTAAGCTCTTTATCCAACGCACTTAAGCTCTGGCTGCGACTCACTCGCGAGACTGGACATTTTCAAACTCGTGTTGCCCACAATGCATTTTTCCAAAGTGATGCCGAAGAAGCCAATATTCTACGCCTCAATATTCCAATGCATTACAGTGTGTACCCAATGATTTCAGGGCACAAAAACCGTTTTGCCATTAAATTTATTGAGTTCCAGAATGGTCAAGCTTATACCGGTGATGTGGAATTCAAACTGGCTGTTTGCTGCTAAGCAGACAACGAACCGCTATACTGCGTTTAATCAATCCAACTATTGACTGTTTTTATGAGCAAAATTACTAAAGTTGCCTGCCCACAATGTGGCACGGAAGTTATTTGGGGTGAAGAGAGCCCTTTTCGTCCTTTCTGTAGCAAGAAATGCCAAATGATCGATTTTGGCGAATGGGCAGACGAGGAAAACAGCATTGCAGGTGCGCCAGATATGTCGGACAGTGATGGTTGGTCGGAAGATCAGTATTGATAGATTCGAGAAACGAGAGCGCTACGCTTCGGGATTCGAGAACAAAAAGCTGATGTAATAACATCGGCTTTTTTGCTTTTGGAGAGCGTGAGAGCTAGATGACTGTCTCTTTTTAAAGATAAGTTCTGTCAACAACCCATATCCACTTCTAGCAGGGCGGAGCCCGATCCCGCTTTCCAAAAGCGAAGCGTTCCATAGGGCGTAGCCCATTCTAAAGTCCCGAAGGACGAAGTCCGCTCTCGAATCTCGCTTCTCTAAGCGAAGCGCACAAAAAAAGCGGAGACCAATGGCCTCCGCTTAATATGAGAACGCTAGTTATAGCATTACTTCTTAGCAAGTTTCTCTTTGATACGAGCTGACTTACCAGAACGCTCACGTAGGTAGTACAGTTTGGCACGACGTACTGCACCGCGGCGTTTAACTTCAATGCTATCAACGATAGGAGAGTGTGTTTGGAACGTACGCTCAACACCTTCACCGTTAGAGATCTTACGTACAGTGAAAGCAGAGTGTAGGCCACGGTTACGGATTGCGATTACAACGCCTTCAAAAGCCTGTAGACGCTCACGTTCACCTTCTTTTACCTTAACTTGAACTACAACAGTGTCACCTGGTGCAAATTTAGGTAGGCCTGATTTCATTTGCTCTTCTTCAAGAGCCTTGATGATGTTACTCATTTTAATAAATTCCTAGAATAAACTGATACTAATTAAATTAGGTTACTGTGCTTGATGCTCTTTAATGAACTCTGCCAGTAATTGTTCCTGTTCGTCAGTCAGAGCTAGGTTTTCCAGGAGTTCTGGTCTTCTTAGCCAAGTACGGCCTAGCGATTGTTGTAATCGCCAGCGACGAATGTCCTTATGGTTGCCTGACATCAGTACCGCTGGTACCTCTTTGCCATCCAACACTTCAGGGCGCGTATAGTGAGGGCAATCTAACAAGCCATTAGCAAAAGAATCTTCTTCTGCCGACGCAAAATCTCCAAGTACCCCAGGGATAAACCTTGAGACTGAATCAATTAACGTCATGGCCGGGATTTCTCCCCCCGTCATCACAAAATCACCGATTGACCATTCTTCGTCAACTTCGGATTGGATGATGCGCTCATCTACCCCTTCGTAGCGACCACAAATAAGAAGCAAGTTCTCGTTTGTTGCCAGCTCTTCAACCCCTTGTTGGTCGAGTTTACGACCTTGAGGTGATAGGTAAATAACTTTCGTCTTTCCCGGTGAAGCCTGTTTGGCTGTGTGAATGGCATCGCGCAAAGGCTGCACCATCATCAACATGCCTGGACCACCACCGTAAGGTCTGTCATCGACAGTTCGATGTTTGTCATGAGTGAAATCACGAGGATTCCATGTCTCAATCGACAATAGACCTTTTTTAACCGCTTGACCTGTTACTCCGAAATCAGTAACGCTGCGGAACATTTCAGGAAAAAGGCTAATTACGCCAACCCACATTGTTCAATCGCTCCGTTACAGGGAGTTAGAATCCAGGATCCCAGTCAACTTCGATCCGTTGAGCTTCGCGATCAACTTTGATGATCACTTGCTCTGTAAGGAACGGAATTAATCGTTCCTTTTGCCCGAAAGCATCTTTAAGATTTGCTTTTACTACGAGAACATCGTTTGAGCCAGTTTCTAGAATGTCAGAAACGACACCTAGATCGTAACCTTTAGTGGTTACTACTTGCATACCAAACAATTCACGCCAATAGAATTCTTCTGATGACAATTCTGGTAGTACTGCAGGGTCGATAGCAATTTCAAAGTTCGTCAGAAGTTGCGCTTCTTCGCGCACATCTAGACCTGCTAGTTTACATACATAGCCTTGACCATGACGCTTCCAGCTTTCTACTTTGTACTCAACCCACTCGCCTTTTTGGTTTAAAAACCAAGGGCTGTAATCAAAGATGTTTTCAGCATTGTCTGTGTAGGAAAAAACCTTAAGCCAACCACGAATGCCGTAAGTAGCACCAAACTTGCCTACAACAATCTTGTCATCGCTCATTGTTTCTTTACCTTTCATCGACATAAGCTAATTTCTACTTCTTGGTAAGAATTAAGCCGCTTTTTGAGCGTCTTTAACTAGCTTAGCTACGCGGTCAGATAGAGATGCGCCTTGACCAACCCAGTGGTTAACGCGGTCTAGATCTAGACGTAGGCCTTCTTCTTGACCTTGAGCTGTTGGGTTAAAGAAACCAACTTTCTCGATGAAACGGCCAGTTGATGCGTTACGGCTGTCCGCAACTACGATTTGATAAAATGGACGCTTTTTAGCGCCGTGACGTGCCAAACGAATGGTTACCATGTCGTCCTCTTTGCTTTCTCAAAAATAAAATTAACCCCAACAACCGTTCAAATAAGTAAACAGTTTGGGGTCTCGTGCCAAAATAAAGCTCCGGAATTTTACTCTTATTCCGGAGCAATGCAAGGTCTTTAGCTATTTTTTCGCCACCACAAATTGGCTAATAAGTATGTGAGCTAGCTAACACCTTGAAACTTCGATTGGGTACGGTGAATTAACGACCAAATGGATTAAAACCGCCACCACCGCCCATGCCACCCATCATGCCTTGCATGTTGCGCATCATGCCTTTCATGCCACCCTTTTGCATTTTCTTCATCATCTTCTGCATTTGGGTGAACTGCTTAAGCAAGCGGTTTACATCTTGAACTTGTACACCAGAACCTGCAGCAATGCGTTTCTTACGTGAACCTTTAATAATTTCAGGACGTTGGCGCTCTTTCATTGTCATTGAGTTAATGATCGCTTCCATCTGCTTAAACATCTTGTCGTCAACTTTGTCTTTTACATCAGAAGGAAGTTGAGACATGCCTGGCAGTTTGTCTAGCATGCCCATCATGCCGCCCATGTTCTGCATCTGACCAAGTTGCTCACGGAAATCTTCTAAATCGAAGCCTTTCTTCTCTTTGAACTTCTTCGCCAGTTTTTCAGCTTTTTCTTGGTCAACGTTGCGCTGTAGATCTTCAATCAGTGACAGTACATCACCCATACCCAGAATACGTGAAGCAACACGATCAGGGTGGAACGGTTCTAGAGCATCGGTCTTTTCGCCCACACCCAAGAACTTAATTGGTTTACCTGTAATGTGACGTACAGACAGCGCGGCACCACCACGAGCATCACCATCAACTTTGGTTAGGATGACACCGGTTAGAGGCAGAGCATCGCCAAACGCTTTTGCAGTGTTTGCAGCATCTTGACCTGTCATTGCATCAACAACAAACAGCGTCTCTACTGGATTAATAGCAGAATGGAGATCTTGAATCTCTGCCATCATCTGTTCATCAACCGCTAAACGACCTGCAGTATCGACAACCAATACGTCATAGAATTTCTTCTTCGCGTGGTCAATAGCCGCGTTAGCGATATCAATTGGCTTTTGGTCTGCGCTTGATGGGAAGAAATCTACCCCCACATCTGCCGCTAACGTTTCTAGCTGTTTAATCGCCGCAGGGCGATAAACGTCGGCAGAAACCACCAAGACTTTCTTCTTGTCGCGCTCAGTCAGCAATTTAGACAGTTTACCTACCGAAGTGGTTTTACCTGCACCTTGCAAACCTGCCATTAGAATCACAGCCGGTGGTTGAGCAGCAAGGTTTAACGCCTCGTTCGACTCACCCATCACCGCTTCAAGCTCAGCTTGAACGATCTTAATGAATTCTTGACCAGGAGTCAGAGATTTAGAAACCTCAACCCCAACGGCACTCTCTTTTACACGATTGATAAATTCACGTACGACAGGCAGAGCAACGTCAGCCTCAAGTAGCGCCATGCGCACTTCACGTAGCGTTTCTTTTATATTGTCTTCGGTAAGACGCCCTTTACCACTGATGTTTTTCAGGGTACGGGATAGGCGATCCGTTAAATTCTCAAACATCTTGTTCTCTTCGCTAAATTCGGCGATAAATTACTATGAGTATACCTTAGCCAACCCTCGCTTGGCACTAGTCGATTAGAATTTGATATCTCATCTCTCACAATTCAACCCTTATCTCCCATAGCCCAAAAGCTTGATGCAAGGTATAATTTGTTAAAAATCCACCAGCTTAATCGAGAGTAATGGACAACTTAGTCGCAGTCAGCGCAGCAATTCTCTATATATTGGCGATTGCCACCATCATTCCTGGCTTGGTTCATCAAACAGGGATAAGAGCAAAAACCGTCTTGGTTAGTGCTGTTCTTGCGTTGATATTTCACGCGTGGTCATTAGGCGATCTTATTCTTTCAGGTTCAGGTCAGAACCTGAGTATCCTCAATGTCGCGTCATTAATTAGCTTTATTATTTCGCTGGTGATGAGTGTCGCGATGGTAAAAACGCGCATCTGGTTTTTATTACCCGTGGTGTACAGCTTTGCCGCGCTCAATCTACTTGCTGCCACGCTATTACCAAGTAGCTATATCACTCACTTTGAGAATGACCCAAAGCTGCTCATTCATATTTCGTTGGCGCTGTTTTCATATTCCACATTGACTATTGGCGCCTTGTACGCGCTGCAACTAGCATGGTTGGACAACCGACTTAAAGCGAAAAAGGCACTGGCGATTAACCCCAATGTCCCGCCATTAATGTTGATTGAACGTCAGTTGTTTAAGATTATCCTGATTGGTAACTTACTTCTGACCGCGACACTGCTGACTGGCTTTACCTTTGTTCAGGATATGATCGCCCAAGGTAAAGCCCATAAAGCGATTCTCTCTTTTGTCGCGTGGGTCATTTACTCCGTACTGATTTGGGGTCACTACCACAGAGGATGGCGCGGTAAGAAAGTAACATGGTTTGCCATTGCTGGTGCAACCTTGCTCACCATTGCCTATTTTGGCAGCCGCTTTGTGCGTGAGATCATTCTCAGATAATTGAAGGTGCAGAAATGCACCTTTTTTCATTCCTGAGCTTTAGGATATACCATTCTCTATTCATCATTGACTTACCGATATAGTTAGGTCATAAATTAAGCTAAACATCTCAAGGAACAGGTACGTTTTGGACGACATATCAACGGGTATCTTATTTGCGCTACTCGCGTGTCTCATTGTCATTTCAGGTTATTTTTCAGGTTCAGAGACGGGCATGATGGCTTTGAACCGCTATCGATTAAAACACTTATCCAACAGTGGTCATAAGGGTGCCAAACGCGTAGAGAGGTTGCTCGACCGACCCGATCGTTTGATTGGGCTGATTCTGATTGGCAATAACCTCGTCAATATTCTCGCTTCTGCCATCGCCACGATTCTCGGCATGCGTCTCTACGGTGATATCGGCGTCGCCATCGCCACTGGTGCTCTCACCTTAGTCATACTCGTCTTTGCCGAGGTTACCCCGAAAACACTCGCTGCACTTTATCCAGAACGCGTCTCCTATGCGAGCAGCATCTTGCTCTCAATACTGATGAAAGTCCTCTCGCCGCTGGTTATCTTAGTCAACTTTATCACCAACGGATTTATTCGCTTACTTGGTGTCAAAGTAAGTCATGGTGATGATGACCACCTCAGTTCTGAAGAGCTACGGACTGTGGTTAACGAAGCAGGAAGCCTTATCCCTCGTCGCCACCAAGATATGCTGGTGTCAATTTTGGATTTGGAAAATGTCACCGTGAACGACATCATGGTGCCACGTAATGAAATCACAGGTATTGATATCAATGACGACTGGAAGTCGATTGTTCGCCAGTTAACGCATTCACCGCATGGTCGTGTGGTTCTCTATCGCGACCAAATTGATGAAGCCGTAGGAATGCTGCGTCTGCGTGAAGCTTATCGCCTAATGTTGGAAAAAAACGAGTTCACCAAAGAGCGCTTATTACGAGCAGCCGATGAAGTCTATTTTATCCCTGAAGGTACACCGCTCAATGTACAACTGCTTAAGTTCCAACGTAAGAAGCAACGTATTGGTTTAATTGTCGATGAGTACGGCGATATTATAGGTTTGATCACCTTGGAAGATATTTTAGAAGAAATCGTTGGGGAGTTTACCACCTCAATCGCACCGAGCTTATCCGAGGAAATCGTGCCACAAGATGACGGTAGTTTCTTGATTGAAGCTAGCGCTAACATCCGCGATATCAACAAGGGCCTTAAATGGAAGTTGCCAACCGACGGACCACGCACTTTAAACGGTTTGATACTTGAGCACTTAGAAGATATTCCAGAAAGCCATTTGAGTGTGCAGGTTTCAGGTCATCCAATGGAGATCGTTGAGCTGGAAGAAAACCGCATAAAGTTGGTGAAGGTCTTCCCTAAAATTAAGAAAGCGAGCTAAGCAGACTCTTTACTCGCTTAAGTTCGATAACTCAAAACAAAAACGCCTTGGACAACCAAGGCGTTTGCGTTTAATCAGAACAGTGATTAATCGTCTTCGACGCTAAACAAGTTTTCCATACTCAAACCTTGCTTAACTAGGATTTCACGTAGGCGACGTAACCCTTCAACTTGAATTTGGCGTACTCGCTCACGAGTCAGGTTGATTTCTCTACCGACTTCTTCAAGCGTTGATGGTTCATATCCAAGCAAACCAAAACGGCGTGCCAAAACTTCTTTTTGCTTTGGATTTAGCTCATCAAGCCAATTAATTAGTGAATCCTTGATATCGTCATCTTGCGTCGACACTTCTGGATCTGAGTGCTTCACATCAGGAATGATATCTAACAGTGCTTTCTCACCATCACCACCAATTGGTGTATCCACTGAACTGATACGCTCATTTAGACGTAGCATTTTGCTGACATCGTCAACTGGCTTATCGAGTTGTGTGGCAATCTCTTCTGCGGTTGGCTCATGATCAAGCTTTTGCGATAGCTCGCGCGCGGTTCGCAAGTAGATATTAAGCTCTTTCACCACGTGAATCGGTAAGCGAATGGTGCGAGTTTGGTTCATTAGCGCACGCTCAATCGTTTGACGGATCCACCAAGTGGCGTAAGTTGAAAAGCGGAAACCTCTCTCGGGGTCAAATTTTTCGACCGCTCGAATCAAGCCAAGGTTACCCTCTTCAATTAAATCAAGTAGAGCGAGTCCTCGATTACTGTAGCGACGAGAAATTTTAACCACTAAACGCAGGTTACTCTCTATCATACGCTTACGCGCCGCTTCATCACCACGCAAAGCGCGACGTGCATATAGCACTTCTTCTTCTGCAGTGAGGAGTGGAGAGAAACCAATTTCGCCAAGATAAAGCTGAGTCGCATCGAGATTCTTATTCGATACCTCGTACTCTTCTTTGCTGGTCTCATTTACTGGTGTGGATTTTTGTTCGAGTTGTGTCTCGACATCGAAACCTTCCATGTTTTCAATATCAAACTCTTGTACTTTTGCTGCTGTGTTGCTGATACTCATAGCGCCTCCCCCTGGCGAGCTAGCAAGACATTTAATACATCTAATGTCCTTCGATGGATATTTCTAGCAAAGTTTACGGCAAGTAGCGTTTAGGATTCACTGACTTACCTTGATAGCGAATTTCAAAGTGCAAGCGAACACTGTTGGTTCCAGAACTGCCCATAGTTGCAATTTTTTGGCCTGATTTTACACTTTGACCTTCTTTTACTAGCAACTGATCGTTATGCGCATATGCGCTTAAAAATTTATCGTTATGTTTTATAATGACGAGGTTGCCATAACCTCTTAAAGCGTTTCCAGAATATACGACGGTGCCGGCAGCGGTGGATATGATGGATTGACCTCGCTGTCCTGCGATATCAATACCCTTATTCCCTTGGTCTCCCGTCGAGAAATTTTTAATTACTCTCCCTTTAGTTGGCCACAACCATTTGGTAACGTTAGCGTTAGCATGTGTCGATTTACTGACATTATTGTTAACATTCTGTTTACCTTTAGAACCAACATACTCCTTTGGTTTAGATTGTTCAACCCCTTTTGTCGCAGTTTTTTGTGCTACTGGTTTAGTATTGGTGGTGCTTTGCTTTGTAACCCCTTGATTCGAGTTTTTACTCGAAGTTGTCGGTTTGGCTGCAGCCACCGCAGAACCTGTTGCTACCGCTTTAGTTGAGGAGCCACCAGCGCCTGTACCCGCATAAGCCGGTGGACGATAGGCAGGCTGCCATAGTTTTAGCTTTTGTCCTGGGTAAATCGTGTAAGGGGCTGAAAGACGGTTGTAGCGGATGATCTCATTTACATCTTTATCTGTAACGTAAGCAATAAAGTAGAGCGTATCGCCCTTCTCTACTTGATAGTAACTGCCTCGATAGCTGCCACGCGGAATGGAATCATAATCTTTATTCAAACTTGATACAGGCGCAGGGGAATGAGCCGAACATCCAGCTAGAATGCTACTCAGAGTAAATATCAATAATGAATGAGACTTAATATGCATGATTAAGCAAGATCACCCGCGACTAAAGGTACGAAGCGCACCATTTCTATTACTTCAGATAAATAACCATCTCCCTGACGAGAGATTTTTAACAACTGTTGCTCGTCTATTCCTACTGGAATGATAAGCACACCGCCATCATTTAATTGCTCAAGCAGCTGTTGAGGAATGCTCTCTGCCGCTGCCGTGACAATAATGGCATCAAAAGGGGCTTTCGCTGCCCACCCTTGCCAACCATCGCCATGTTTAGTGGATATATTATAGATGTCCAACTGTTTCAGACGACGTTTTGCCTCCCATTGCAACGCTTTGATGCGCTCGACGGAATAAACATGATCCACTAACTGGGCAAGCACCGCCGTTTGATAGCCGGAGCCTGTACCCACCTCTAGGACTTTACTCTCAGGTTTAAGTTCCAGCATCTCCGTCATTTTAGCGACGATGTACGGTTGAGAAATTGTCTGTCCATGACCAATCGGTAGCGCATTGTTGTCATACGCTTGGTGCATCATTGCTTGAGAAACGAAACTTTCCCGAGGCAATGCGTGTATTGCTTCCAGTACCGCTTGATCTTTAATGCCACTCGCGACAAGAAACTGCATCAATTTGTCGGCATGTGGGTTTGCCATTACTACTTACCTTTTAACCAATGAGACATTGCGCCGATAGACTCATGAGCTGTCAAATCCACTTGCAGTGGCGTAATGGAAACAAATCCATGTTCTATCGCATAAAAATCTGTGCCTTCTCCGGCATCCTGCTCTTTACCTGGAGGACCTAACCAATAAATATCATGCCCGCGAGGATCTTGCTGCTTAATCATGTCTTCAGCGTGATGACGCGCACCCAAGCGTGTTACTACTGTCCCGGTTAACTCGTTATAAGTACGATCCGGGATATTGACGTTCAATAATCGGTTGGTAGGGATTGGCTGTTTTAAGTGCTGTTCAACCAGCTCAACCGCGACTTGAGCGGCGGTAGCAAAGTTGACCTTCCCAGCTAAAGATAGAGCAATCGACTGCACACCTAAGAAGTGCCCCTCCATCGCGGCAGCCACGGTGCCCGAATAGAGGACATCATCACCAAGGTTGGCACCATGATTAATGCCTGATAACACCAAATCAGGTAAATCATCCTTCATCAGCTCGTTGAGCGCAAAGTGCACACAGTCTGTCGGAGTCCCTTGGACAGAGTAGATTTGAGGCGCAATCATTGTCACGCGGAGCGGTTGCTCGAGAGTCAATGAGTTAGATGCACCAGAACGATTGCGATCAGGAGCAACGATCGTGATATCGGCAAATGGCTGCAATGCTTTGGCTAAGGTGTGAATGCCCTCGGCATGCACACCGTCATCGTTACTCAGTAATATTCTTAGCCGTGACTCACTCATGAGTAGCTGCGCTCCACTTCCACTTCTTCAATCAGTTCACGCACGATCGCGGTAGCAAAGCAACCGGAGTCTAAGGCGAAGCGCAATGTGATATTGTCGCCTTCAACTTGCCAAGTAAGATTTTGTGCTTTAAGTGCGATCTCACGGCGATCATGACGCATGCGATTACCACGAATCAGTGCCATCAGATCCGGCTCTGCGTCCAACTGAGGCTGTTCCAACTCAAGTGCTTGAGCCTGAGTTGGCAGCGCATTGTCACCCGCCATAGCAGCAGTAATAAGACACTCACCAGTTGCAACTTTCTCGCCCAATTCAACGATATTGCTTGATTCAACCAGTTGTTGTTCTCGGCCCGCTTGCAGCACATCCCCATCCAATAGCTGGGTAAAAGCGCCTTGCTCGATACGAGCAGAAACGATGTTATTAAAAATCCATGAACGGGCTGCCGACAAGTAGAGGCTACGTTTATTCTGGTTACGAGTACGTACGTTCTCACGGCCCCAACGGCGCGCTTCAAGCACATTATTGCCATCGTGACCAAAACGCTGATTACCAAAATAGTTTGGCACACCAGTTTGTGCGATCTTCTCTAGACGAGCGATCACTTGCGCCACATCTGTCACTTCAGCGAGTGTTACGACAAACTCATTACCAACCAAATCGCCTGGGCGTAACTTCTTGTTGTGGCGGTCTGTCGCGACAATCTCAATCGATGGGTATTGAGCAAGGAAAGCACTAAAGTCTGGCGTTTCACCTTTTGGTAAATGCACACTCAGCCACTGTTCAGTGACGGCATGACGGTCTTTTAAACCAGCCCAGCTCACATCTTTCGATTTCACACCGCAAGCTTTCGCCAGCTCATTAGCAACGAAGCTGGTGTTTTCACCCGTTTTACGCACGCGCACCATCAAGTGCTCGCCTTCACCCGTAAAATCAAAACCTAGGTTTTCATACACTTGAAAATGCTCAGGCTTGAGTTTCAATTTGCCTTGAGCGGTTGGCTTACCATTTAAATAAGCGAGCGAAGATAAAATATCTGACATGATTGATTCCATCGCCAACAGCGGCGACTTAAATTAATTTTGTTTGATCAATAGCACCACCGCTTCACACGCGATGCCCTCTTTGCGACCAGTAAAACCAAGACGCTCTGTTGTTGTCGCTTTGACGTTAACATTGCCAATCTCAGTCTCTAAATCTTGAGCAATAGCAGCACACATACTCTCGATATGAGGCGCCATCTTTGGCGCTTGCGCCATAATAGTCACGTCTGCATTGCCTAATACGTAGCCTTGCTCTTTGACGCGACGATATACATCACGCAGCAACATACGGCTATCTGCACCTTTCCATTTATCATCCGTATCCGGAAAGTGACGACCAATGTCCCCTGCCGCGATAGCACCTAACAGTGCGTCACTTAACGCATGTAGCGCAACATCACCATCTGAATGAGCAATTAAACCTTGCTCATAAGGAATGGCAACACCACCAATAATAACCGGGCCTTCGCCGCCAAATTTATGTACATCGAATCCGTGACCAATTCGCATCATGGGTTATCCTTTATTTCGCTCAAGATAGAACTCAGCTAACGCAAGATCTTCAGGTTGAGTAATCTTTATATTATCCGCCGCGCCTTGGACGAGTGCAGGTTGCAACCCCGCCCATTCAAGCGCTGATGCCTCATCAGTAATGATAGCACCCGCAGCCAATGCATCAGACAATGTGCGTGTGAGTTGAATCGTTCTAAACATTTGTGGGGTTAACGCATGCCACAATGCTTCCCGCTCAACAGTATGAGCAATCTCTTGCTGGCTGTTGGCGCGCTTCATCGTATCACGTACTGGGGCTGCTAAGATGCCACCAACGGCATGAGCCTGTGATACTTCAATCAGTGTGTTTATATCAGCCTCACGCACGCAAGGTCGCGCCGCATCGTGCACCATTACCCAGTCACTGAGTTGATGCTTAGCAACGTACTCTAAACCGGACAACACTGAATCGGCGCGCTCTTGGCCCCCATCCACTCGCACCACATCAGGGTGAGTTGCAATGGACAGTTCTGGAAAATAAGGATCGCCAGCGGTAACCGCAACCACAACTTTGTGGATGTCTGGATGAGCAAGCAACTTATCAACCGTGTGTTCTAGAACTGTTTTCTGACCAATGGTGAGATACTGTTTCGGCATGTTGGCTTTCATACGGCTGCCAACACCCGCTGCGGGAACTATCGCAACGATGCCTTGAGTAGTTATTGTTGTCATGTTACTGATGTTCCTCTCCAATCATGCGATAGAAGGTTTCCCCCTCTTTCACCATACCAAGCTCATGCCTTGCACGTTCTTCGATTGCATCCAACCCTTGGCGCAAATCATCAATTTCAGCGAACATTTCACTATTGCGCGCGGTTAGATTCGCATTCACTTGGTTTTGCACCTCGATCTCAGAGCTAACGGTTTGGTAATCAGCCATTCCGTTTTTACCCAGCCACCAGGTGTACTGTAGCCAGCCCAAAAGTAACAATAAGATCAGAGCAAAAACTCGCATAAAATTTTGTTAGAGAAGAAAAAAGAAAGACCACATATATACCATAATGTCACGTTTGGCGCGAGATTAGGAATATGTGGTCTCAAAGAATAAGCGAAATTAACGCGGTTAGTTTAAAGCTAGGAAAGCAAATAAACCAAAACCTAAGATCAAACGATAGATAACAAATGGGGTCATGCCCATACGTGAAATCAGTTTTAAGAAGAAATGAATACAGATGTAGGCACTGATAAATGAGGTAATAATCCCCGTCATCAACACACCTAAATGCACTGGCTCACCACTGGTCACTAATTGCAGCCCTAAATATCCACCGGCAAGCAAAATGATTGGAATCGACATTAAAAACGAAAAACGCGCGGCAGCTTCGCGGGTAAAGCCTAAATATAACGCAGCAGTAATGGTTGCCCCAGAACGAGAAGTTCCCGGAATCATAGCCAGTGCTTGAGCAACACCAATAAACAGCGCTTTTTGCCATGTTGCTTGAAACTCGTCATCTTTCAGCGCTGACTTCTTATCGACGTACCACAACAACAAACCAAAAATAATCGTGGTCGTCGCAATAATCCATGCACTGCGCATATAGAGCGAGATAATGTCTTTCATAAACAAGCCAAATACGCATGCTGGAATCGTGGCAAGCAAGATCATCCAAGCCAATTTGGCTTCTTTGCTTCTATCACCTTTAAAGATTGATGCAAAAAAAGCGCTCAGTAAGCTAACGACTTCACTGCGGAAATAGATCATGACCGCGGCTAACGTACCAACATGGACTGCAACATCAAATGCCAACCCTTGATCTTCCCAGCCCAAAACAGCTGAAGGCAAAATCAAATGCGCCGAACTGGATATTGGCAAAAACTCGGTCAATCCTTGGATCAAAGCCAATATAAACGCTTCAAAATAACTCATGTAAGACTCATAAATAGATAAATACTAAAACCATGGTTCCACTGCTTTGAGCGACTCTCGATGACTCGCTTGGTGATAAATCTCTGCAATGGTGCGACCATCCTGTGGGACAATCAAACTTGGGCACAGTTCATTAAGTGGCTGAATAACAAATGCATATTGGTAGATGTCATCACGCGGTACTTGAGGATGTTTCTGAGAGGTTTGCTCACCAAATAGAATGATATCCAAGTCTAAAGTGCGAGGTTCGAACTTCATCGCATTCACTTTGCGTCCCCATTTCAGTTCGATTTTACGCAAAGCATGTGAAAAATCCGTCAACGACATTGAGGTCGACATTTCTACGACGAGATTGTAAAAAGGCAGTCCATCAAAACCAACCGCTTCACACTCATAAATTGTGGAAAGGCGTAGTTTGTCTCCAATTCGAGACAATTCAACAATGGCCGCTTCAATATGTTTCTTGCGTTCCAAGTTTGAACCAACGCCAATATAGGCGGTGATCATAGTTGCCCTCTTTCAATCACCACGCCTACGCCTTTTGCTTGTGGCACGGCACCAGGTTTCGTTAAACGAATTTTTATCCATGGTACGTTAAAGCGAGACATGACAAGTTCTGCCACCTCTTCTGCCACTCGCTCAACCAACAGAAAACGACCCGTGGTGATGTGGTTGATTACCGCTTCGCTGACTTGCGCATAATCCAAAGCATCTTGTACGTCATCGCTTTTACCTGCCGGGCGGTTGTCATGAGCCATTTCGATATCAAGCACTAACTTCTGCTTGATCGCCTGTTCCCAGTCGTAAACGCCAATCGTCGTGATGACTTCGAGTTGTTCAATAAATACTTTGTCCATGCTTTGCTGCTTCCTATACAGGTCGGATACCCAACGAGGAGAAAAAATCGTACTATTCTGCTATCAAATGGTTGCTGTGAGTAGTTTGCTCATAGCAAGCGCGATATGATACCAACTACTTGCACTTTAGACATCTGTTTCATCGAGTTGAGCACCTATGACGCCATTAGCACTTGCCATGATCTTTTCAGCCTATTTGTTAGGCTCGATCTCAAGTGCGGTTTTGATCTGTCGACTGCTGCGTCTGCCTGATCCACGCGAAGTGGGATCCAATAATCCTGGCGCGACCAATGTGTTACGTATTGGCGGGCGTAAAGCCGCGGTAGCGGTTCTATTGTGTGATATGTTGAAGGGCACGATTCCTGTTTGGGGAGGTTACTTCTTAGATATAGAGCCTATCATGCTTGGTATTGTTGCTATCGCCGCCTGTCTTGGGCATATGTACCCGCTGTTTTTCCACTTCAAAGGGGGAAAAGGCGTTGCTACCGCACTTGGAGCGATCGCGCCGATCGGTTTGGATCTTACTGCCATGGTGATCGTTACTTGGCTCACTGTAGCGCTGATCTTCCGCTATTCATCACTGGCGGCACTCGTGACTGTGTTGTTGACCCCCATGTACACTTGGATGATCAAACCACAATATACTCTGCCCGTCGCCATGTTGTGCTGCCTAATTGTATTTAAGCATCACCAAAACATTCGCCGTCTCTATGAAGGGAGTGAGCCGAAAATTGGTGATAAGAAACTCAAACAGAATGAAGTAAAACAGGCCTCTGAATGAGGCCTCCCGTTCAATCATACACCCGCGTTATCACCAGCTAGCCCCACGATGAGCATCAGTCAGATCGTTGGCTAATCGGTACTAATTACTGTGAATGCGACTAAGAAAATTGTGCAGCATATCGGTGACAAATTGCGGCTGCTCTAAGTTAGAAATATGCCCAGCTTGAGGAATTTGAACTAACTCAGCACCATCAATGCAGTCTTGCATCAAGTAAGATTCTAATACTGGACGCGGCTTATCTTCTTGGCCAACCGCGATTAATGTTGGCAGGGCAAATTTCTCAACTTCTTCAATTAAGTCTCGACGCCCAAACACCATACGCCCGATTCTCGCCACCTCTGAAGCTTGCTCTCCTTTGAGCGCCAAAAGATGCTGCTCAAAATTTGCCACCAATTGCGGGTTTACCTCACGAACCTGATTAGCAAAGAAAAGAGGTACAACCGCCTCAGCGATAACCGCGGGAACGCACTGTTGTTCATCAATCGTGTTTAACATTGCAAAATACTTGTTGTGCGCAACCTCTGGCTCTAAGCCGACAAAGGTATCCATAAGCACTAGGCCTTTAATGCGCTGTGGCGCAAGAGAAACCAGTTCAGCGCCCCACATACCACCCACAGATAAACCGACGATCACACACTCTTCAATTGCCAGATGATCAAGCAATGCCAATACTTGCTGCGCATAATCCTGCAACGTTCGTGTCGACTGGGGAGCAAAATCTGACTCACCGTGTGCCCAAAGATCCGGAACAATACAGCGGTAGTGTTGGCTTAATCGCTCAACCTGTGGTGCCCACATATTGCTATCCCAAAGATAACTGTGACCAAATAGTACTGCCGGACCTTGACCAACGTCGAGATAAGCCATCTGCTGACCATCAATCGTAAATTTTTTCATACTTCTATCCATTGATTATTATTTTAAGTTGAGGGCATAAAAAAGGTCGCCAATGCGACCTTTACAGCGAGTTCTACGCGATAGGATCCAATTGATCAATCGGCCAACGAGGAACCGCCTGAACCGAAAGATCCGCCACTTCACCATTTTTTAGACGCTGCATACCAGCGTAAGCGATCATTGCCCCGTTATCGGTACAGAACTCAGTACGCGGGTAATAAACCTCACCACCGATTTTCTTCGCTAACTTCTCTAGTTCAGCACGAAGACGCTTATTTGCACTTACGCCACCAGCAATGACAATACGTTTAAAGCCAGTTTGATCCAATGCACGCTTACATTTGATCACTAATGTGCCACAAACCGCTTCTTCAAAAGCCAAAGCGATATCTGCTCGAGTTTGCTCATCATCACCATTGGCGGCGATGGTATTGGCAGTAAAGGTCTTTAGACCTGAGAAGCTCATGTCTAAACCAGGAACGTTGGTCATTGGA
This sequence comes from Vibrio panuliri, assembly GCF_009938205.1. Classification (NCBI taxonomy): domain Bacteria; kingdom Pseudomonadati; phylum Pseudomonadota; class Gammaproteobacteria; order Vibrionales; family Vibrionaceae; genus Vibrio; species Vibrio panuliri. The sequence goes on from NZ_AP019654.1 coordinate 2,842,252, forward strand.
CGTGGAAACTTAAAGCGCCCCGGTGTCCCTTTCTCTGCAAGTTTAGAAAGCAATGGACCACCCGGGTAATCTAGCCCCATCAGCTTTGCCGTTTTATCAAAAGCTTCGCCTGCGGCATCATCAATAGACTCACCAAGGATCTTGTACTCACCGATGCCTTTCACTTCCACCATCATTGAGTGACCACCGGAAACCAATACCGCGACAAATGGAAATGGCGGTGGATTGTCTTCAAGCATTGGCGCTAATAAGTGACCTTCCATATGGTGGACAGGTACAGCAGGTACACCCCATGCGTAAGCAAGGCTGCGACCAATCGTCGCTCCCACTAACAGCGCGCCAACTAATCCTGGCCCAGCGGTATAAGCAATACCGTCAATGTCTTTTGGCTCTAAGTTAGCCTCGGCCATTGCCGCTTTGATCAATGGGATCGTTTTCTTTACATGATCACGCGATGCAAGCTCTGGCACTACACCGCCGTAATCCGCATGCAGTTTGATCTGGCTGTAAAGCTGGTGAGAAAGCAATCCTTTCTCGTCATCATAAATAGCTATGCCTGTTTCATCACAGGAAGTTTCGATACCGATAATACGCATGATCTACTCGGGGTGTTTCTTGATTATTTGCAAATTGGCGGCAATCTTAACTCGCCTTCGCTTTGCAAACAAATTTTGTACAAAAAGGCTGAACACTTTTAACCCCGGCATAATTGTTTTTCGGTGAAAGTGACGAGCGAACTTTGCCATTCACCCAGCCAAACCTCTTAGCCAATAACCGAGTCAATTTGCTTAAAATCGCTGATGCTATTTGCCGACTAAAGTGCTGATTTAGAAAATATAAGCCAATAGAGAGCCTTAAGCCTTGGGGAATAAAGCTTGTTGACTTCCACTACCCCATAGCAATACATGGGTATATACTCGACAAAGTGCTTTACAAAGCCATAGTGATCGGATTAAAATTCCGCACCATTTTTGATCAAGCTGGTTATAGACCGAACAAAGCCGTTCGGACTGCCAATGCCAGCGTTAACGAATTAACCCCTGAGGTGAAAGGCATATGCCAGTAGTTAAAGTACGTGAAAACGAACCGTTCGACGTTGCACTACGTCGTTTCAAGCGCTCATGCGAAAAAGCAGGTATCCTTTCTGAAGTGCGTCGTCGTGAGCACTACGAAAAACCAACTACAGTTCGCAAACGCGCTAAAGCAGCTGCTCAAAAGCGTCACGCTAAGAAGCTAGCTCGCGAAAACGCTCGTCGCGTTCGCCTGTACTAATAGCTAAGTCCTAAAGGATATAGTTATGGCTCTGATTGATAAACTCAAAGACGAGCAAAAATTAGCGATGAAAGCCAAGGACAAATTGCGCCTTGGTACTATTCGTTTAGCTCTGTCAGCAATTAAGCAACGTGAAGTTGACGAACAGATCACTCTGAACGACGACGACATTCTTGCTGTGCTGACCAAAATGGTTAAACAACGTCGCGACTCTGTCGCTCAATACGAATCAGCTGGTCGTCAAGACCTAGCCGATGTGGAAAGCGCTGAAATTACTGTACTTGAGGACTTTATGCCTCAACCGCTTACAGATGAAGAAATTGCTGAGCTGATTGAAGCTGCAATTACTGAATCTGCACCTGCGGGCATGCAAGACATGGGTAAAGTAATGGGTGTTCTTAAACCGCAAATTCAAGGGCGCGCAGATATGGGTAAAGTAAGTGGTTTAGTTCGCGCTAAACTGGCTTAATTACCCAACCCTATTGCAGCAAGCCGTGCTCTCCATTGGATCGCACGGCTTGTTTGTATTTGGCAGATGGAATTTCCAAGATAGTTCACTGTATTATATAGTTACCCAACTTATCACTTTCTTTTTTTGTTAGGTTTTATGGCTGGACACATCCCACGCAGTTTTATTGATGACCTTCTAGCTCGACTCGATATCGTCGATATTATCGACGCGCGAGTAAAACTTAAGAAAAAAGGCAAGAACTATGGTGCTTGCTGCCCATTTCACAACGAAAAGACCCCTTCATTTAGCGTAAGCCAAGAGAAACAGTTCTATCACTGTTTTGGCTGTGGTGCGCATGGCAATGCCATCGACTTTTTGATGGAGTACGAACGCCTAGAGTTTGTCGAAGCCATCGAAGAGCTCGCTTCATTCCTTGGCTTAGACGTACCACGCGAACAACGCCAAGGGGGCAGTTTTCACAAAGATCAACCGCAAGCGAGCAGTGATCAAAAGCGTAGCTTGTATGATCTTATGGGCAGTATCGGCCAGTTCTACCGAGATCAACTTAAGCAATCGAGCAGTAAGATCGCGATCCAATACTTAAAAGATCGCGGGCTTTCAGGCGAGATCGTGCAGAAATTTGGTATTGGTTACGTGGCTGATGAGTGGGACTTAGTCCGTAAAAACTTTGGTCAGCACAAAGTCGCTCAAGATATGTTGGTCTCAGGTGGTATGCTGATCGAAAACGATAATGGCAACCGTTATGACCGTTTTCGTGGCCGTGTTATGTTCCCAATCCGAGATCGTCGTGGACGAGTGATCGGGTTTGGTGGTCGCGTGATTGGCGAAGGTACTCCCAAGTACTTAAACTCACCAGAAACACCGATCTTCCACAAAGGCAAAGAGCTATACGGCCTCTATGAAGTATTACAAGCATATCGTGAACCACCTCGAATCTTAGTCGTAGAAGGCTATATGGATGTTGTGGCTTTGGCGCAATATGGCGTCGATTACTCTGTGGCATCATTGGGTACTTCCACAACCGGTGATCATCTGCATGTGCTATTTCGCCAAACCAGTACCGTCGTTTGTTGTTACGATGGTGACCGAGCAGGACGAGAAGCGGCTTGGCGAGCGATGGAAAATGCACTGCCCTATTTAACCGATGGGCGACAACTGAAGTTCATGTTTTTGCCCGATGGCGAAGATCCCGATACTTACATTCGTCAATATGGCAAAGAGGCATTTGAGCAACAGATTGAAGCCTCGATGTCTTTGTCTGACTTTATGTTTAGCTCTCTGATGCAACAGGTTGATGTCTCCAACCGCGAAGGCATGGCAAAACTAACCAGCCTCGCCGTTCCTTTGATTGATAAAGTACCGGGTGGTACTTTGCGTTTATACTTGAGAGACTTACTCGGCAAACGCTTAGGTTTAATGGATGAGCGCCAACTGCAGCAGCTCATTAGTAAAGAAGGGCAAAAAGAGACTCGTGTTTTGCCTCATCAAGAGATAAAACGCACGCCAATGCGTGAGGTAATCGCTTTGCTAATTCAAAATCCGAGCTATGCTGAAATGGTACCGGATTTAAGTAGTGTGAAGAACCTAACAGTTCCGGGACTAAGTTTATTGTTAGAAGTGCTTGAATATTGTCAACTTCACCCCAATATCACTACAGGTCAATTGCTAGAGCAATGGCGAAATAGTAGCCAATCGGCACTTATGCTGCGTCTCGCGGGATGGGAAATTCCCCTCGATGACGACAACGAAAAAGATATATTTCTAGACTCATTGGACAGAATACTCTCCCAGTGCGTCGAAAAACAAATTGAAAATCTGCAAGCCAAAGAAAGAAGCGTCGGTTTATCAGCCGAGGAAAAAAGGGAGCTGCTAGCGTTAATGCTAGATTTGAAAGCGTAACCCTGTTTGTATAGGCAGCAATCAATTAATTTGTTAACATATATGGTTTGCATCTCGCATACTAATTCCTTCACCAAATACTAAGTTGGATACCGTCTATGGATCAAAATCCGCAGTCACAGCTAAAACAACTTGTCATTAAAGGCAAGGAACAAGGCTATCTGACCTACGCAGAAGTTAACGACCACCTGCCAGCAGAAATCGTAGATTCTGAGCAGGTTGAAGACATCATTCAGATGATTAATGACATGGGTATCCGAGTGGTGGAAACTGCTCCGGACGCTGATGATCTTGCGCTAAATGATGATGACACCATTACCGATGAAGATGCAGCAGAAGCTGCAGCGGCAGCGCTTTCAAGCGTAGAAAGCGAAATCGGTCGAACCACAGACCCAGTGCGCATGTACATGCGTGAAATGGGTACGGTTGAACTACTAACTCGCGAAGGCGAAATCGACATCGCGAAGCGTATCGAAGATGGTATCAACCAAGTACAAAACGCCGTTGCGGAATACCCAGGCACCATCCCATACATCTTAGAGCAGTTTGATAAGATTCAAGCAGAAGAACTTCGTTTGACAGATCTTATCACTGGCTTTGTCGATCCTGATGCTGATGAAACGGCAGCACCAACGGCGACACACATCGGTTCTGAACTTCAAGAGTCTGATCTTGATGATGAAGATGACGATATCGATGAAGAAGAAGATGGTGATGATGACGATTCTGATGACTCTGAAGAAGATACTGGTATCGACCCAGAAGTTGCATTAGAGAAGTTTACTGCACTGCGTAATACTTTCCAGAACTACCAATTAGCGGTCAATGAGCACGGTCAAGAAAGCCCGAAAGCTCAAATCGCTCACGAGTTGGTTCTAGACGTATTCAAAGAGTTCCGTCTAACACCTAAGCAATTTGACTACCTAGTCGAAGAGTTGCGCACTTCTATGGAACGTGTACGTACTCAAGAGCGCCTAATCATGAAGGCGACCGTTGAATACGGCAAAATGCCTAAGAAGTCATTCATTACACTATTTACGGGTAATGAATCGACTGAAGCATGGTTAGATGAAATCCTTGCGTCTGATAAACCATACGCAGACAAGATCAAGCTAAGTGAAGAGGACATTCGTCGTTCTATCACTAAGCTACGCATGATTGAAGAAGAGACGTCTTTGACTGTTCAAAGCATCAAAGACATCAGCCGTCGCATGTCTATCGGTGAAGCAAAAGCTCGCCGTGCGAAGAAAGAGATGGTTGAAGCGAACTTACGTCTAGTAATCTCGATTGCGAAGAAATACACCAACCGTGGTCTACAGTTCTTGGATCTAATCCAAGAAGGTAACATCGGTCTAATGAAAGCCGTTGATAAGTTTGAGTACCGTCGTGGTTACAAGTTCTCAACTTACGCAACTTGGTGGATTCGTCAGGCGATTACTCGTTCAATCGCAGACCAAGCTCGTACTATTCGTATTCCGGTACACATGATCGAAACGATCAACAAGCTAAACCGTATCTCGCGTCAAATGCTACAAGAGATGGGTCGTGAGCCGTTACCGGAAGAACTGGCAGAACGTATGCAGATGCCAGAAGATAAGATCCGTAAAGTACTGAAGATCGCAAAAGAGCCTATCTCAATGGAGACACCAATCGGTGACGACGAAGATTCGCATCTAGGCGACTTTATCGAGGATACCACTCTAGAACTACCACTAGACTCAGCAACGGCAACAAGCCTAAAAGCTGCGACTAAAGATGTTCTAGCAGGTCTAACACCTCGTGAAGCTAAAGTACTGCGTATGCGCTTTGGTATCGACATGAACACTGACCACACTCTAGAAGAAGTGGGCAAACAGTTCGATGTTACCCGTGAGCGTATTCGTCAGATCGAAGCGAAAGCATTGCGTAAACTACGTCACCCAAGCCGCTCAGAAACTCTGCGCAGCTTCCTTGACGAGTAAGAACTACTCTGTTTAGCAAAAAGGTGAGCATTGGCTCACCTTTTTTGTATACGGTTGGTTTAAATGGATAAAAACTAAGCGGAATTACCCTTAGTAGTGGCTAGACACTCCAAGCCGCTTCCCCTATAATCGTTGACCTATTCGGCCCCTTAGCTCAGTGGTTAGAGCAGTCGACTCATAATCGATTGGTCCCCAGTTCAAGTCTGGGAGGGGCCACCATTCAAATCAAGCACTTACCGCTTACCTTCTTTTGAATGTTGCCTTTTATTCCGTCCCGAGGTACAAAATCAGTACAGTACGCATTCGGGAGTACTCACATGGCAACTTTAGTTAAAACTACTTCAGGTACTTGGAAAGCCGTTATTCGAAAAACCGGCTGGCCGACGACGTCCAAAACTTTTCGTCTCAAACGCGATGCCGAGGATTGGGCAAGACGCACTGAAGATGAAATTGTGCGTGGCGTGTATATAAAACGTTCCTCGTCTGAACGACTCACCATTGAAGAAGCATTAAAACGCTACCTGGCAGAAATCTCACCGACCAAACGACCGGCGACCGCTGCCTGTGATGCAAGACATTCCAAACCGATTATCAAAGCCCTGGGGAAATATTCCCTGGCCGCCCTGACGCCCGAAATCATTGCCAAGTATCGAGACGACCGGTTAGCTGGCCTAGACCGTTGCGACGCCAGAGGTAACTCGGCCCCTAAGCCACGCTCACCTAACACCGTGCGCATTGACCTGGCCCTGCTCAGTCACCTGTACAACATTGCGATTAAAGAATGGGGCATCGGCCTGGCAATTAACCCAGTCCAGAATATTCGTAAGCCCTCCCCGCCTTCTGGCCGGGAACGACGCTTAACTGAGGAAGAAGAGTTACAGCTCCTGGAAGCCGTTGAGGCGCACACCAACCCGATGCTGGCCTGGATTGTTCGTATCGCGCTGGAAACCGGTATGCGTTCTTCTGAAATCACTTCTCTGCGCCGCTCTCAGGTTGATTTGAAAAAGCGTGTGGTTTTCCTGGTCGAAACCAAAAACACCATGCCGAGAACCGTTCCGCTTTCTCTCCTGGTGTTAGAATTCTTTAAGCAGGCGATTAATAATCCGGTACGGCCCATTGATACCGACCTGATTTTCTTTGGCGAACCAGGCAAAGACGGCAAGCGACGCCCGTACAACTTCAACAAAGTGTGGATGAAGATTAAAGCCAAGATTGGCCTGAAGGATTTTAAATTCCACGACCTGCGCCACGAGAGCGTCAGCCGCTTGGTTGAAGGTGGGCTAAGTGATCAGCAAGTCGCCGCCATCAGCGGCCACAAATCGATGCAGATGCTACGCCGCTACACGCACCTCAGAGCCGAAGACCTGGTTGAAGAGCTGGACGCGATTGCGAAAGGGAAAAAGGCTTAGACAACTCTGCCCCTCAAGTGTCAATGAAATGAGGATTAAGCCGATGTAGTCTGGCTGTGAGCAATGATCAGGACTGGTTTATTGACACTTGGGGGGCAGTAATACAGAAAGAACTCTAATTGTTACATTCAATACATTTCTAACCCTTTCACAGTTAAAGCTTAACGTGATTTAACACTCAAACTAAATGCTGGATCATGTTTAATATTAAACCTAAAGAGAATCATCTTTGTTTAATAAAACTTAGTGAGACACTATGGATAACCTATTAAAACTACCAGCCATCAAAAGCGTTGCAAATGATTTAGTATTTCCTTCATTAGCCGCAGCATACATGAGCTACTTCCCCGCATCCTTAGCTCAAGAAAACGACATTGCACTTTTGTATAGCCTATGGCCTGAAGCTGGGGTTATTGTAAATCTATTCCTAGCCTTGATTGTAGCAATTTTCGGTTATGCGGCTCTTTTTTCATTCGCTAACTATTTTGAGTCTTATCATTCCATTCCAATGTTCATGATTACAGCGGGCCTAATGTTATCTGTCGTAGTCGCTGCCACATTTGGAATTAGTGAGTTTAGCTGGGTAAATACACCTCTTTCTTTTGCTTTAGCAACTGTTAGCATGACATTTTTCTCTGTGATAGAAAGATCCCAAAAGAATCGTCAATAAATACCGTACATAAGTCGAACGAATGCAGCAAAATGGCACCCACAGCAGGACTGAAAACCGAGTAGGATCACTAGACCAGTGATCTCAGGCGGGAGTGACACGAAGTAAAGTCTCTATACTAGAGATATAAATTAAAATCGCCTACAAGCAACTAATTGAATTCAAAAAAACCTGTAAACAATACAGGGTTTCTGGTTTCTGGTTTCTGGTTTCTGGTTTCTGGTTTCTGGTTTCTGGTTTCTACGATAATGCTCTGATTATCGGGAAAGCTATAAATAGAACAAACAGTTGAACAACGTAAATTGACCAGACTGCATTTTCCTTCATGACTTGCCAACGTATTGAGCACTTTTGCTTTTTTTCTACTCTTCTGTCTACAAGTAGATTGGGATCAAGACTAAAGAGGTCTTCTGTTTTAAAGCTGTCACTTTTAGCATAATCGTAAATGTCACGATATTTTTTTTCTTGATAGAAAAAGAACGCATCAAGCCACCAGAAAAGTAGAACTGGAATGATTGATATTACACAAAAGATTTCATTCTTAGTCCCTCCAGCCAAAGCCAGCATAGCTGTAGTAAGGCTAATAGACCATCCCTTGATAAGAAATGCGTTATTAGCCATTCTGCTAACCACACCTTGTATCAAAGCGAGATAATCACTATTAGGGATCATGTTACCTGTCCTCGTCAATCATAGAAAAAGTATATAGAACATCTAGCGCATCGAACTCTTTCTTTTCGTTGCGAATACATTGAATCCATTGGCTTAAACTGCCAGTATCGTACTCCACGCCACAATCTTCTACCCACTTCGATAAGTTACTTTTATCTAATTTAAGCAGATGTTCTGTAGGCACTGAAAAAGAAAAGCTAGCACTTTTTTCCAGCGATTCGAGACCAGCGCTTTCCAATAAACTCTCTTCTCTATCTGAACTATAGCGCCGACGGATCATAGCGGACGTTTTTAACTCATGCATAATCCATGGCGAGGCGGTTCTTGACTCTTCCTGGCTACCTTTTATCTGCATGTTTTCGAGGGCATTTTCTGTATTAATAAAAAATAAACACTCGGACTTGTCGATTGCCTCTGCTAATGCCGTTGATAGCATTAAGTAAACGTGAGCTGCATTAGAAATTGCAGGCTCATATGCATAAGTTTCTTCTCCATGTCTAGCGTATTTTTCATTCAAATCTTTCAGTAAGTTATTTGCGTACCCCCATACATGAGAGTCCAAAAATGAAGTCAATTTAAACTTCTCATACAGCCAGTTTGCTAATTGCTCTGCCAACTCTAAATCTTTATGAGAATGAGAAATAAACACGTGATACTGTCCTGATGGAAACCATTCTTCTATGATTTTGTCCGCATCAATTTTCCCATCACTAAGCAAGACCTCATTAAACGTGTCGACTATTTTTTCCTGCCTCTTTCTAAGCAATGCACTATACCGCCCGGAATTTGCCAAGAAATCCGACTCACTCAAAGTAAGCTCGAAGCCTTTAAACATTTTATTCTCCCTATAGGTTCTATCTAGCCCCATCACTCATTAGGAGAGAGCACTTCAAATAATATCTCAGCCGCCGAAAGGCACGTTATGCGCAAGATACTGTATAGTGATACCATGTCTAATAATCACTAGTTCACTTTTTAGGAGTCTTCTGAAGAATATCTGAGGCTGCCTGCAATATTGCTTTGTGATCACTATGCGTCATTGAGTCCACTTTAGAGATGTCTGGTAATTGCGTAGGATCCATTTTCGATAATTTTCCGACCTTAGCTTGAAAATTGATTTCTTCTGTATAAGCAAAACGAGCTAACTCTAAATTACGTTGGGCTCTTGCCATATCTATCACACGTTCTGGACATGAAATCTTTCCATCAGTGGATACACCGACATATAAAGAGTTGTTTTTGTATTCATTACGCAAATCTGAAGAAGCCTTAAATGACCGCATTGCATCATTGTAAACTTGCTCATTTCCGCCGATAAAGCACAACGCTGCGTTGCTTACAGTTTCTTGGTTCAATTTGGACTTATGGTCTCTAAGGCGTTTCATGGTTTGCTTCCAATTAACATCAATACCAGCAATTACTCTACGCCCAGCTGCATAAAGAATTTGGCATTTGGCAAGTTCTTCCCTCGCTATATGAGACAAAGTAAAAGAACGGGCATACGCTTTTTTCTTAAAAAGTAACTCAGACTCTCGAATGAGTGCTTTTGCGTTGGTTACTAACGCTTGCATATACTCGTCGATTTGATCGATATTAAGCGACATTAGTATCTCCATGGACTTAACTGTCGTTAGCTTACCAGTTCAACCTATTGACTATACAACGATTTTTTCATAAATTCTCAAGGTAGTAGATTTAGGCAGAAGTTTGGAGTTCAATTCTCCACTTCGGCACCCTAGACATAATAGCCGTACTCATATTTGTAATTATTACACTAAATTACATCAATAATTTGTTAGTTCCACATCCAACAAATAACCGAGGAGGTTTTATGGGAAGTTTTGTTCAAAACGTAAAGTATTTCACTTCAGCAGTAATAAATGGGGTGAGCGCGGTTTGTTCTGGTGTTGTCGCAACTGGTGTAACTTCAGGGTTGAACCTAGAGAGTGTAAGCTCTCTGGGCTTCTTCCTAAATCCACTACATCTAATCAAATAAATCTCCGCCCGATTAACTTCGTAAGCTCACAACTCACCTAAGCATATGAATTTTTGTTAGACGTACGTTTTTCAAGCTTTGTATTAGTTTTAAGATGTTCATGACACTGTTACGCAGGCAAAAGTCTTGGCGAAACCGTTAAACGAGATTTAAGACACTTTCCCGTCTGAACTCTTAGGTCGCCTCATTATAAAACCATAATCATATCTTTGTCGGATGATATAGCTGAGCAGCCCATAAAGCGTCCCCCCATCAAAAACGCCCCTCATATGTCAGCAACACGTCTATAAAAACTTAGGTACCAATCAATCGTTTCAGAAACACAATTAACGACACTTTAGAGACATAGCCATGAGTTCTGAAGACATAGGAACACCTTTGAATCGAAAAAAGATAGCGATTAAAATCACAAAAAACTAGAACATTTAGGAATAAATAGGGTTAGATTAAGAATCTATAGCAATTTAACTACAACTTTTCTTATTCTAGTCACTATCTCTATCAATTCACCGTTTAGCCCTTAAACCTTCTATGTACCCCTCCCTTTTAAACCGTTAACAAATCAACACAAAAATAAAACAACCCAATAAAAACAATTTATTAAACAAACAAAATTGCTAATAAATCATTTAATTTCGATATACCGAAATCAATATATCCCTCGGACGAATTTTAGCGGCTAAAAAACCGTTTAAAAATGGTGAAAACAAAATCAAAAAAAGAAAAGCATAGCTAAACTTCGCCCAAAATCGGCGAAAATAAAGCAAAATCCAGCAATTTGACGCCATTATCAATTTATGATTATCTCAAAACACTTCCCCACGCCACACCCAAGACGCGAACATAAAATGGTGTCCTATTGAGCCGTTACGAACTTTAGGAAGGAGATCAACATGACTACTGAAGAATGGTTATACAGTAAATACGGAAATTCACCGCTGCTTTCGTTTACTCAAGTCGCAGAGATCCTGCATCGCAGCCCTGAAGGATTGAGAATTACTCTTCGCACGAACTGCGATTTAGCCAACAAGCTAAAACCCAATCGACTCAAAATAGGCAGACGCGTGTACTTCAAAGTCTCCGATATCGCCAACTTAATTGACCAGGCTACCCCGGACAATATGGAGGCTTGATATGTCGGATTACGTCAAAGAGCTGCAAGCCTGGATTATTCAGCGCCAGCCTAATACTCGCCGTCCCACCAAGCAGGAAGTCCTTGCAACCTTCCTTGGCGTTCAATCCTTCGTCGAGGAAAGCATAGAGGCCGGATATAGCCTCAAAACCGTTTGGGAGTACCTGACGGAGCAGAAATATATCTCGTTCCGCTATGAAACATTTCTGCGCTACGTAAAGCAGTACATCACGACAGTCCCCAAGCCCAGCACAACCGATAAGCCAGCGAAAGAGAAGCAAAACGTTTCGCGTAAAATCAGTGGATTTTCGCTTGATGCCAAGCCCAATAAGCAGGACTTGATATGAATACGCAGCCACGCTGTTTAAGCGCTGTCAGCTCGCAGTCGCGGCGCTACCAACGCGCAATTGCGCGATAGCAGCGCAGCATACCTGCGATATCCAAAACACAGTTGCGGGTGATATTGCGGGCAGGATAGGTGAAGTGGTCCCCCCGACAAGTCGGCGGTTACCACTTCACTTCCCTTATTCGCGCCAGGGCGCTCAACGGTAATCCTGCCCTGCGGGGCCGAGTCAGTAACAGACGGTTCGAGACGGAGACAACACATGAATCATTCACAGAAAGTCACCAGAAAGAATACGACGCCAATCAAAGTCTATTGCCTGCCGGAAGAGCGTGAACGGATTGAAGCCAACGCCAAACAAGCCGGGCTGAGCGTATCCACTTATCTGCGCAGAATTGGTCAGGGACGCCAAGTGAAAAGCGTCGTCGATTCTGAGCAAGTGCGGGAACTGGTTAAGGTAAACGGCGATCTTGGCCGTCTTGGCGGTTTACTCAAACTCTGGCTGACCAACGATGTTAAAGCCGCGCAAATCGGTGTGCCGACCATCAAGGCCGTGCTGAACCGGATTGATACCACCAAAGATCAAATGAGCACCATCATGGAGTCGGTCCTGCGCCAAAGGTGATAGTCATGATTGTTAAACACATTCCGATGCGTTCCACGCACAAATCTGATTTTGCCGGCTTAATTGATTATCTCACCGATGCTCAGAGCAAAGAGCACCGCTTGGGACACGTAAAGCTGACGAACTGCCACGCCGATTCGGTCCGGGATGCAATCAGCGAAGTGCTCGCCACTCAGCAGTCGAACACCCGGGCAAAGAACGATAAAACCTATCACCTGATCATCAGCTTCCGAGCCGGTGAACAGCTTGCTCAGAACGTGCTTTCAGAGATTGAAAAACGTGTGTGTGACAGCCTTGGATTTAACGGACATCAACGTATCAGCGCCGTTCACAACGACACGGACAACCTGCATATCCATGTTGCCATTAATAAGATTCATCCCACGCGCCACATCATGCATGAACCGTATGCCGCCTATCGAACCTTGGCCGAACAATGTGATAAGTAGTAGACAAATATGCAATTCATCACTTCACTCCCCCCAAAACGCACAATATGATAATAGTAGATTATAAACTGGAAACATCGTATGACTTAGAGTTCCTTAAAGGCTGTTACATTTTATAGAAACAAGCCATTTGTAGGTTTACAAGGGACCTCTTTAACCTAGAGAGCCATGCGACGGAGACTATTGAAGCAGTTTATCAACTAAAAATGCCAACTTAAAAGCATGAGGTTCCGGTTATGCATATCGTTTATGGAGATACTATTAACGATGTAATAATGAAAATCCTAGAAAAGGTACTCACTGAAGGCACCTGCCTATCAACGAGGAACGGAGATGCTTTAACCATCTATGATGCTAGTTTGATCTTACATAATCCAAGATCAAGGCATCTAAGTCTATTGGGCAGGAAAAACAATATCTTTTCCACTTTTGCTGAAGCTATGTGGGTTCTCGCTGGTGATAACCGAATTGAACCATATCTAAAGTTTTTTCTCCCAAGAGCACCTAAATATTCAGATGACGGAGTAGTTTGGCGCGCAGCCTATGGAGAAAGGCTATATGCTCATGGGCAACTAGAGAATGTCATAAATCAATTCAAAAAAGATGGCATTTTCACACGACGAGCCGTCCTTAGTTTATACATGCCTGACAGAGACACAGACGAAAGTCTAAAGAATGTATATAACTTACAAAACAGTGTAGATATTCCTTGCAATAACTTAATACATTTCTTCGTTACTCCGGACAAAAAATTAAATATAAAGATCATACAAAGAAGTGGGGATCTTATATTTGGTATAAGTAATATCAATATTTTTGAATTTAGTCTACTTCAAGAAATAGTAGTATCAGTTTTACAAAACGAAGTAGATAGTGAAATTAAAGTTGGATATTTACATCAATCAGTAACAAATCTACACATATATAAAAAAAGAATAGAACAAGCCAAAGATATATATAATAACAAGGAGAAACAACAAACCAATATACTAAACAATGACGAAATAAAATTCCCTAACTCACTACCTAAAATAAAGTCATTATTCATTGATATAGTTGAATTTTTTAATACTCTCATTACAGAAAACCATAATAAAGAAAGAATTCCAGAAGAAGTTAAGATTTTAGAAGGTATTTTTGACAAGTATTGCGTAGAGAAAGAAAAAAAACTACTTTGGGGATACGCAGAAGCGGTTTCTATCATATATACATCAAGAAAAATTCAATCAACCCATTGTGATAAAAAATGAGTTCAGTGATGACTTTAATCTCAGTATAAGTTCAAATCACTTCAATAAAACCAATAAGGAAAATATATGAAAATTGCATTCATGGGAGTGTCCGGAAGTGGTAAAGATTTTCTAGCTAGATATCTAATAGATGAACATAAATTCATTAGATTATCTTTCAGTGATCAATTGAAAAAACTAGCCAACCACATTTACCCATGGATGGAAAAGGACTATTTTCCCGAAGAAAAAACGTTACCAATAAACATTACATTGCCCACTGGTGAGTCAATCAAACACACCCCAAGAGACATTTGGCTACATCTTAATAAACTCAGAGAAATAGAAGATAGAATATTCATCAGAATGCTATCAGAAGAATTAATTAACTTGGAAGAGAGATACAAAGAAAATCAAAACATAATCATTACTGATATAAGATCTAACGAAGAATTTATATGGTGTAAGAATAATGGATTCATAGTAGTTTACATAGAAAGAAGTAACAATAATTATGAAAAATATGACATTGACAAATATATAAATTTAAATAAATCAAAAACGGATTATCAGTTTATAAATAATGAAGATGGAATGGGTAATTTTAAAACCTTCATAGAAGAGGTGTTATCTAGTGGATATTAAAAATGATCAGCTCTTCTGTAATGTAAGAGAAAGGAAGATAAAAAACTCTAAACCAGTTTTAAATGATAGTGTTATTCGAGAATGGTTTCATCATCAAAGGGAGAGAACATCAATCTATTACAAAAAAATACTTTGTCTCCCACCTTATTGGACAGATGATGAAATATTGAAAAATTACAAATTTGTAAATACAAAAAGAACTTGGGATAGAGAAACGAAATGGTTGTTAAAAAATATCATCAACAACCATTCAGTAAGCTATGATAACAAAATACTCAACTCATTTTTATTTCGAGTTATAAACAAAAGTGATACTTTAAGAGAAATCAATGCACCATTTGATTTTTTCAAAAATGAACATCAAATACATTAATGAAACAATCAGAGAACAGCTCAATAATATATCTTTAAAAAATCCAAACTATGTTTTTTTTCAGTGCAGCCTACATTCTTGGAGGACCCAAAGTTAACTTTGGTAAATTTCTAGAGGAAATAGAAGGTAAAACTGAAAAACATGATTTTAAGGATGATAAAATTTGTTTTTTACAACCAAGATAAAATAGTAAATGGCGTAAATGTTTCTGCAAACCAACTAGAAGTATTTAATCACCTAAAGTCATTTTCAGGAATTGGTAATTTTCTCGCCTACCAAATTTTCGTAGACTTAACATATATAAATAAATTTCCTTTTACAGAGATGAATTTTGTCGTATCAGGTCCGGGATGTGAAAGGGGAATAAATTGGATATTTTCCGACAGAGACGGAATGAATAGCGAAGAATGTCTTTTCTGGTTTACTTTAAATCAAAATAAAATATCAGAAGAGTATAAAGAAAAATGGGATATGGATGAAATATTCCACTTTCTCCCCAAAGAAGAAAGAACATATACATTAATGGACATGGAAAATAGCGGTGCATGTGAGATCGATAAAAGATGTCGAACTAAGTTTAATAATAAGAGACCAAAACAAAAATATTATTACCAAGATAATAATTTAAAATTATTTTAATGAATATAAATAACCAATAAGGGTTGTCTAATGGTTAAAGAAGTCAAGAAAAATGTTTTTGTGAGCCATCATCACAAAGATGATGCTAGTGTTGATGGAATATCACGTCTAGCAGCAGGAAAAGGTTACCAGTTACGAAATAGTTCTGTAAGAATGAAACCTGAAAACGAGAGACGTGTTGAAGAAAAAAAGGTTAGTGATAGGACTATAGCTCGCTTGCTTAGAATGAAAATGAGATGGGCAAGTCAGGTAATAGTTGTTATAGGGAAAGAAACACATACTAGACCGTGGGTAAACTGGGAAATTCAAGCTGCTCATCAACTTGGAAAACCTATCATTGGTGTGTACGAGAATGGTTTAACAGGAAATGTAACACTACCCGAAAACCTCGAAAAATATGCAACATCTATCGTTTCTTGGAGAAGCGACGCTATTATAAACGCATTAGAAGGAAAAATTAGCTTTCAAAAACCCGATGGTACGGAGCGTGATAATGTACAAGGGGGTAATGTCGTATGCTAATTGAACCTAGCTCTATTCTTTATGCTTATGCAATAACGCGAGATTTTGGTTTCGCCCCTAACCCATTCCATGGTTTTTGTACCTTAGCAACATGTAAACCAGGCATTAGAAACACTGCTAAGGTAGGTGACTGGATACTAGGAGTTGGTGGAGCAAACTTAAAGAACGCGAAAAAGAAGTGCATTCTATTAATGAAAGTTACTGAAAAAATGAGCTTTGATGATTATTGGGATGATCATAGGTTTTCTATAAAAAAAACCAGCAAGGAATGGGAGTCGTGTTCAGGTCTTAGGTGATAACATATATCATAAAGATAAAAATGGTGAATGGATTCAAGAAGACTCTCATCATAGCAATCCTGATGGTTCATTTAATATGACCAATCTATATCGTGATACAAAAAGCGAACCAAGTGTTGATTTCAGACCACTTTTATTATTTCGGTGATAAGGCAATTGAAGTAGATTTAGGATCAATTGGGTATAATCGAATTAGAAACTATAAAAAAATCTCTTTAGATAAATCAAAACCCGCTAAAAAGATAATAGAAGAAATCGATATTAAATTTCACAGTGATAAAAACATTATTATTTCCGACCCGTGTCAGTTTTCTGACTTTTATAAAAGAGTGGACCAAGGTACTGGAGAGCTTTATTAAATTTTGGTTGTTATTTTGTATAAATAACCATTCTAAGATTAATGTAAAAATGGAATATCTATGATGGACTTACGGAAAAAGGCATTTCTAAGAGATTTGGAAAAAGAACTCGCTGAAGAGAATGTTGCTGTTTTTGCTGGAGCTGGAATGTCAGCTGGATCAGGTTTTGTTAATTGGGCCGAACTTCTTCGTCCTATAGCCGAAGAGCTAGGTTTAGATGTTGATAAAGAGAATGATCTCGTTGCTCTTGCTCAATACCATTGCAACGATAACGCTAACAATCGAAGCCAATTAAATCAAAGACTGATAGATGAGTTTTCACGTAAATCTATAGAAACAGAAAATCACCGAATTTTATGCCGCCTACCAATACGGACTTACTGGACAACCAATTACGATAAAATAATCGAAAATGCGCTTGAAAAGTCAGGAAAAGTTTCTGATGTTAAGCACACTAATGATCATTTATCAACAACAAAGCCAAAGCGTGATGCTGTTGTATACAAGATGCATGGTGATGTAGAACATGCAAGCCAAGCTGTATTAACAAAAGATGACTATGAACGCTATCATGTAAAGATGGATCAATATTTGGCCAATCTTAAAAGTGACCTCATCTCTAAAACATTTATATTCATAGGTTTTAGCTTCACCGATCCAAACTTGGATTATATTCTTAGTCGAGTTAGAGTTGCTTACGAAAACAATCAAAGAAGACATTATTGTTTCATTAGAAACGTAAAGAAAGATAAAAATGAGGAAGAAGCAGACTTTGAATACAGAAAAAGAAAACAACTTTTTTTCATCAAAGATTTAGAGAGATTCAATATAAAGACAATTCTTGTAGATGAATATGAAGAAATTACTGATCTTCTTATAAAACTAGAAATAAAATACAAATCAAGAACTATATTCATTTCTGGAGCTGCTTGTGAGTATGGAGATTTAGAAGAAAAAAGAAGCATTAAGGTTTGTCTATGATCTAAGTAAAATGCTAGTGAAAAATAATTTAAGAATTGTTTCTGGCTTTGGTGTTGGAATTGGCAGTACTGTAATTTCTAGCGTGCTTGAGGAAACCTTTAATAACAAATTGGCAAAAATTGAGGACCATCTTGTCTTACGGCCTTTTCCTCAGTCCACAGAAGGAGAACAACCTTTAAGCTCTCTATGGACAAAGTATCGCGAAGATATGATTAATTATGCGGGCATTGCTTTATTTTTATTCGGTAACAAACAAGCTGGAAACGATATTATTTTATCAAACGGCATGCGTGAAGAATATGAGATAGCAAAAAAGCAAGGACTTCTTCTGCTTCCGGTTGGCTCTACAGGTTACATGGCTGAAGAGCTTTGGACTGAGTTAAACTCTGAGATCCAAAAAAGAACAGACCTGTCGTTGAGAATGAAAGAGCTATACAAAAAATTAGGGACTGAAAAATTTAATGCTAATAACGTAATTGATATAATCATGGAGATTATATCTTTAAGAGACGAAGAGCAGTAGAAGCCTTACCCAGCACAATCAACGTAAGGTACACAGTGTAGGCTATAGGTACACTAGAGGTACAGTCACTAGTTTTGACACCTTTACCAAAACTACGCTAAACTACTGTTTAGTAAATACTTTAATGTATTTTTAGTTACGCTTAATTTACCTCGGTTTTCCTAGATTTCCTGCGTTAGTGGCTAACTCATAATCGATTGGTCCCCAGTTCAAGTCTGGGAGGGGCCACCAAATTTTGAAAGCCTGATGAAGAAATTCATCAGGCTTTTTTTGTTTTTATCACCAACACTTTTTACCGATACAAAAAAGGCTGACGATATCGTCAGCCTAAATTCAGACCGTCTTCGATTTAGCTTAGATAGCCCAACCGCCCGCGTAGAAGCCAACCAGAAGCAGAGTCAGTAACACAATACCGACACTTAGCTTCTTCCACTCACCAGCCACGATGCGTCCGCAAACTAGGCACAAGAAGCCAAGCATAATGCCCGTAACAATATTGGCCGTTAAGACGATAAATACCGCACACACAAGCCCAGATAAGGCATCGATTGAATCACTGAAGTCTAGTTTGCTGACATTACTCAGCATCAGTAAACCAACATACATTAATGCCGGTGCTGTCGCGTAGCTTGGTACTAAGTAGCTAATTGGAGAAATAAACAGTACCAATAAAAACAGCAGGCCAACCACAACCGCCGTCAAGCCCGTTTTACCACCAGCAGCCGTACCAGCAGCAGATTCAATATAAACCGCTGCAGGAGAGCCACCAAAGAAGCCAGATGCAATACTCGCTACTGAGTCTGAGGTTAACGCTTTACCACCATCAATAATATTGCCATCTTTATCCAGCAAGTTGGCTTGGCCCGCCACTGCGCGAATCGTACCTGTGGCATCAAAAATCGCCGTCATAACTAACGCTAATACGCTTGGTAACACCAGTGGGCTAAATGCCCCCATAATATCCATCGCGCCAAAAAGTGAATGCTCACCACCAAACTGTGGCATCGCAAAAAAGCCTTGGTACTCAACATTAGGATCGAAAATCAAACCAAATACCGAGATGGCTACAATCACCAACAGAATGCCGCCCGGCACTCGGCGCTTCTCCAAACCAAAAATAGCCGCAAGTCCCAGAACCGACATCAGCACAGGCAGAGAGGTGAAGTCACCAAACTTAACCGGTAGACCTGCTGCTGGGTTCTTTTCAACTAAACCGACACCATTGGCAGCGATAAGCAATAGAAAGAGACCAATACCGATACCAGTACCATGAGCAATGCCGACTGGAAGGTGAGTAAGTATCCACTGACGTAAACCCGTTACGGTAATCGCAGTAAACACTACCCCCATCAAAAATACCGCGCCTAAGGCCACAGGGATAGAAACACCTTGCCCCAAGACTAAACTGAACGCGGTAAACGCGGTTAATGAGATCGCACAACCAATGGCCATCGGTAAGTTAGCCCAAAAACCCATTAGCAATGAACCAAAAGCAGCCACTAAACAGGTCGCGATAAATACGGCCCCCTGATCGAAGCCAGCTGCACCCAGCATACTTGGAACGACAATTACGGAGTAGACCATTGCGAGGAAAGTCGTAAGACCCGCCAACACCTCCTGGCGAACATTACTGCCACGAGCAGAGATGGAGAAGTACGAATCTAGCTTACTCTTGCGGGTCGCTAACTCGTTATGAGCGGATGTCGGAGTCTGATCTGACATGGTTTTACCTATCTATAATTGGAGACTCAGTACCAGAAAGGCATCAAAGCCCTACTGGTTAAAATCGGTCTTGATGAAAATTTAACAAAGCGAAAAGTTCGGCTTTAGCGATGAACTAATGTATTAGTCAGGCTATTTAAAGGCGACGAAATTACTCCTTTCTCACCTCAATGACAAGTGATTTAAACCTTTGCCGCAAACGTTATCGTCAAGCAAATTGAGGATCTTGTACCGCTGAATTTACAACTGCGAAAGTTTCGATATCGAATTCAATCACTAATAAGGAAAATGGGGGATTAGATACAGCGACGGTCAAACACGCTACAATAAAGACAAATCGTACATATGAGAGCAATCATGCAGCAAGATTACACCTTTGATTACCTGTCCACTACCCCTCGAGAAGAGCTTGAAGAACTGAGTTTACGCTTAATCAACCGACTCATATCTGACGACGAAATGAGCGAACTGTTTACTTTTGATGGCGATGAGACGGAATCGGAAGACAAACTGCAAGAGGCGCAACTTGATGCAATGCTACGACTCAATGCGATAGCAATAAGCCAACTTCCTGCACTGTTTGCTGAGTCAGAAAACGCTAAGCAAAACATACTACGAATGCAACGTTTGCTCCTTTGGCACTTTTACGCCATCTCTTTTCGTTTAGAGCGTGCCATTCCACTGGAAGTACACTGCAATCATGTTGAAACCATCTTAAAACAAAGCCCTGAGCATACCCTTGAATGGGTAACCACTCTGACCGATTTACTTCGTCAGTACGCTAAGATTGCTCAATCTTAATTTGTAAGAGCAGCCAATGTTACCTTGGTTGCTCTTTTGTTTGTCTCACAACATGCCAATCATCGCTCTTAGTTCCCACCACAAAACTCCTCGCGTGATCCACTCGATAGAATTAAAAATACGATGATGAGCTACTGATTTGACTTTCTATGTCATGAAGACAAAGCGGTTGAGTTTCGAGCAACAGAGATCGCTATACGATACTCTCATCACCACAACTTATGCTGCAACGTACCGAAGAAGTCGCCCGATAATGACTTGACGGAGAAAAAAAGAACTTTAACCCTACAGGCGATAAAGTAGTCAATACAGGAAGTTCTTATAATGAATAAATGGATCAATCAAGCATGGGTAGTCCTCGCAGCCGTATCATTCGGCTTCGGGGCAACCCATGCTGTTGCACAAGAAAAAATCTACCGTTTAAAGCTCGCTGAAACTTGGGGACCAAATACACCCATCCTCGGTGACGCTTCAAAAAACATGGCGAAGTTAGCCGCAGAAATGTCAAATGGACGCCTACAAATTCGCATTGATTCTGCCAACAAACACAAAGCCCCCTTAGGGGTTTTCGATATGGTGAAGTCAGGTCAATACGATCTCGGTCACTCCGCTTCTTATTACTGGAAGGGCAAAGTACCTAACACCATGTACTTCTCTGCAATGCCATTTGGCATGATGTCTACCGAGCAATACGCTTGGTTCTATCATGGGGGCGGAATGGAACTGATGCAGGAAGTGTATGCACCACACAACCTACTCTCTTTTCCCGGTGGAAACTCAGATATTCAGATGGGTGGATGGTTTCAAAAAGAGATCAAGAGCATCGATGATCTAAAAGGTCTCAAGATTCGCATCCCTGGTTTTGCCGGAGAAGTAATGGCACGCGTCGGAGCGAAGCCAACCAACATTGCCCCTGGGGAGCTATACACTTCATTAGAACGCGGAACGATTGACGCCCTTGAATGGGTTGGCCCCGCCTTTGACTTGCGCATGGGCTTTCAAAAAGTCGCCCCGTACTACTATACCGCTTGGCATGAACCTGGCTCTGAGACCCAGTTCTTAGTCAACAAGAAAGTATGGGAGAAACTACCAAGCGATCTTCAAACCATTTTAGAAACGGCCTTTCGTGTCGCTGCGTTTGACATGTACACCCAAGCAATTGATGCCAACGCAAATAGCTGGGCTTCAATGAGCGCTGATTATCCCGAAATTAAAGTCATGAACTTCCCACCAGAAGTGATTCAACGCCTTAATCAGGAAAAGGAGAAGCTATTAGACGAGTTCGCAGCCAACGATCCTTTAGCCAAGCGAATTATCGACTCGCAACGTCAATATCTAAGCAAAGTTCGTCCATGGACAGATATCTCGACTAAAGCTTACCTTAATAGCAACTAATCCAATTCAATATCCATTAAGGTTCGGTATTAAATCGAACCTTAATTACCACTTTAGGGCTAGCACAACGCCCCTCATCATCGCAACCCTAGCAATGTTATTAAATTTCAAAATAACAATAAACTCGACACAAATCACATTACACCCAAACATCACCAGAAGAGTAAACCCAACACAGATCACATTTCATGATTATCTCGAGATCGATGTTAGCAAATAAGTGATCCAGATCGACTTAAATTTATATGTGAAAAATTTATTTATGAGAAGTTAAGCAACTTAAAGTTGTTGACTTTTTATACAGAGGGGTTTTGTTGGAAAATTACACAGCACAGTTTTGACACTGGTCACGTAAAAAATATTTGGTCGGGCAATTTCTTTGCTAGTGGTCACAAAAAACCCGTTGTCAGTTCTAAAATTAAATCGTGTGGTAAATTGATTGGGTACTAAGCAATCAGCGGCTTTTGCCGAGCCGTTACTCAACAACCTAATCAGAACGTCGAACGGGGAATCCTTATGATATCACCAGACACTAAGATCAAGATACAAAATTTTGGTCGCTTCCTATCCAATATGGTTATGCCCAATATCGGCGCGTTTATCGCGTGGGGCTTTATTACTGCACTTTTTATTCCGACCGGATGGCTACCTAACGAAACACTCGCTTCGATGGTCGGCCCTATGATTACCTACCTACTGCCTCTCCTAATTGGTTACACGGGCGGTAAATTAGTCGGTGGCGATCGCGGCGCTGTAGTAGGTGCCATTACGACGATGGGTGTCATTGTCGGCACAGATATCCCAATGTTTATGGGCGCGATGATGGTCGGTCCAATGGGCGGCTGGGCTATTAAGAAGTTCGATAACTATATTGATGGCAAGGTTAAAAGTGGTTTTGAGATGTTGGTTAACAACTTCTCTGCCGGCATTATCGGTATGCTGTGTGCCATTCTAGCCTTTTTCTTGATTGGTCCTTTTGTCAAAGTGCTTTCTGGTACACTTGCAGCTGGCGTTAATTTCCTTGTCTCTGCTCACCTACTTCCTTTGACCTCTATTTTTGTTGAGCCAGCGAAAATTCTGTTCCTCAACAACGCCATCAACCATGGTATTTTCTCACCATTAGGTATCCAACAGGCTTCAGAAACAGGCCAATCAATCTTCTTCTTGATTGAAGCGAACCCAGGTCCTGGTCTTGGTATTTTGCTCGCCTACATGGTATTTGGCAAAGGTACGGCTCGCCAAACTGCCGGTGGTGCATCCATCATCCACTTCTTCGGTGGTATCCATGAAATCTACTTCCCGTACATTCTGATGAACCCTCGTCTAATTCTTGCTGCGATTGCAGGCGGTATGACAGGCGTGTTCGTGCTGACTATGTTCAATGCTGGTATCGTTTCTCCAGCTTCTCCGGGCTCAATCTTCGCGATTTTATTGATGACACAAAAAGCGTCGATTGTTGGCGTGTTGGCATCAATCTTCTCAGCAACAGCAGTCTCATTTGCTGTCGCAGCACTGCTAATGAAAACCCAATCAACGACAGAAGAAGATGGTGACAAAGCCGCATTAGACAAAGCAACAAGCCAAATGCGTGAGATGAAATCAGGCGATAAAGCGCAAGGCGATGTCGTCAGTGCAAAAAGCAAAAATAATATCGATATGGCAACAGTCCAAAGCATCATAGTGGCCTGTGATGCCGGCATGGGGTCTAGCGCGATGGGCGCAAGCATGCTGCGTAAGAAGGTTCAGGATGCTGGTTTAAACATCCATGTAACCAACCTAGCTATTAACAATTTGCCTGAGAGTGTCGATATCGTGATTACCCATAAAGACTTAACTGATCGTGCTCGCAAGCACGCACCGAATTCAACGCATATTTCACTCACCAACTTCCTAGATAGTGAAATGTACAACCAACTTGTGACTAAGCTACTCGCCGCACAAAAGCAAACTGCAGCAAACGATGACCAAATGATTAAAGTATCGGTACTGGCTGCCAACGACGATAGCTTTGAGCCACAGCAACCTTCAGTATTCCAGATTCAAGCAGAAAACATTCATCTTGGTTTGCAAGCAACAAGCAAACAAGAAGCGATTGAATTTGCAGGAAATAAACTCGTAGAACTGGGCTATGCAGAACCAGAGTACGTTGCGGCAATGTTTGAACGTGAAAAACTTGTCCCTACCTATCTTGGTGAGTCTATTGCAGTGCCACACGGAACTATCGAAGCAAAAGACAAAGTTAAGAAAACCGGCATTGTTATTTGCCAATACCCATCCGGTGTCCAGTTCACCGATGATAAAGAAGACGTTGCGAAGCTAGTGATTGGTATCGCAGCTAAAAATGACGAGCATATTCAAGTCATTACCACAATAACTAACGCACTCGATGAGCCTGATGCCATCGATACGCTGACCAGTACAACAGATGTCAATCAGATTCTCGACATTCTGTCCGGCACCAAAGCCGCTTAATCAGCAATAAACACGCTCCTGAGCGTCCTTGAGGTCGACTATCACCCCCTATGTGGTTGACCTCAACCTAAAACCGTCGTTAGTAAATTATGAGTAGGTAAGATTATGAAAAATGCAGTTCATTTTGGTGCAGGTAATATTGGTCGTGGCTTTATTGGCAAACTACTTGCTGATGCAGATGTCGCAGTGACATTCGCAGACGTCAACGAACCTTTGGTTGATCAAATCAGCCACAAGCAAGAATACAAAGTTAAAGTGGTTGGATCACAGTGCACCGTTGATACGGTGACCCATGTCACCGCAGTAAACTCCGCCAGCAATGATGTTATCGAACAGATTGTAAAGACCGATTTGGTGACCACCGCTGTTGGCCCGAACGTGCTGGATATTATCGCTAAAACCATCGCTAAAGGGATTGAGAAACGCCTCGAAGCGGGTAATGAACAACCACTGAACATTATCGCATGTGAGAACATGGTACGCGGCACTACCCATCTTAAAGGCGAAGTGTACCAGTACCTTGATCCACAACTTCATGCCAAAGTGGATGAACTGATTGGTTTTGTAGATTCTGCCGTTGACCGTATTGTGCCACCAGCAGAAGCGGCAAACGATGATCCGCTTGAAGTCACCGTCGAAAGCTTTAGTGAATGGATCGTTGATGAGCAGCAATTTAAAGGCGAAGTGCCTCAAATCAGCGGCATGGAAAAGACCGACAATTTAATGGCTTTTGTTGAACGTAAACTCTTTACGCTCAATACCGGTCATTGCATTACGGCATACTTGGGCAACTTAAAAGGCCATCGCACGATTCGTGAAGCCATCGAAGATGCTGAAATTCGAGCCGATGTAAAACAAGCCATGTGTGAGAGTGGTGAGGTGCTCATTCGTCGTTACGGGTTTGATCGCGCATTGCACGCCGCCTACATCGAGAAAATTTTGGGTCGTTTCGCCAATCCTTATCTGATTGATGAAGTTGACCGCGTAGGTCGTCAACCTATCCGTAAATTAGGTGCAAATGATAGATTAATTAAGCCGTTACTAGGTACAATTGAGTATGGCATTGAAAATAAAACGCTTTTGAAAGGTATTGCCGCAGCACTGAAGTACACCAATGACAGTGACCCTCAAGCAATCGAACTTCAAACCTCTTTGCAAGAAAATGGTGTTAAGAAAACCCTTGCCTACTATACGGGGTTAAATGAAAACAGCGCGGAGCTGACTCAAATCGAAGCGCTTTATCTACAACTCTAACAACATCAGGGGAGCACTGCTCCCCTATTAATTTTTTTAGATCAGTTTATGGCAGATAAAATCAACGAAACCGAGATCATTGAACGATTGAATAGCGCGACGTCGGTTCGCGGATTCTTTGTCGCCGCCGTTGATGTGTTTAACGACTCAATTGACGCACTTGTGCAACGAATTTTCCGCAAAGATAACTTCGCAGTGCAGTCGGTAGTGGGTCCACTATTGCAGGACTCAGGACCACTCGGTGATCTTTCCGTACGTTTAAAGCTCCTTTACGGACTCGGTGTACTCCCTGACGACGTCTACCACGATATCGACAGTATTATCAAACTCAAGAACAAGTTGAATAGCGAGGACTCTGACTTTGAGTTTACTGAGCCCAAAATACTCGACGCGATAAAACAGCTCCATCTGGTAAAAAAAATGAGCATGGTGCAGTTAGAAGTTCGTGAGCCCGACGACGACATTGACCTTGAGTTTTATCAGCTTCAACTTCAGCGACAGCAACAGGTAATCAAATCAGGGCTGTCATTGGCCATCGTGAGCATTTGCAATGAACTCGATAAAGAGAGTCCATTCTAATCTCACGATGTTAGCGCGCTCAGTTAGGGAGTGATTTGATGTTAAAAGCTGTACTGTTTGATATGGACGGATTAATTTTTGATACCGAACGTGTCTATAAGCAAAGTTGGCAATATGCTGCACAACAGCAAAACCTGCATCTTAGTGATGAGTTCTATCAGCAGTTTATCGGTGTTCAAGACGCGGATTGCGAAAGAAAGTTACTCGAATATTTTGCCGACGATATTGATATGCCACGTTATGTCCAACAACGCGATCAGCATTTCCATCGTCAACGAAATCAAGGGATAGCCCTAAAAACAGGCTTTTCTGAACTCTTCAACCACATTAAACAGCGCGGTCTTATGACGGCCATTGTCACCTCCTCTCAGCGAAAAGAAGTCGAGTTCAACTTTGCCTCAACCGCTTATTTGGCGCAGTTTGACATCATTATTACCGCAGAAGATGTGCCAAGGGGCAAACCTCACCCTGATTGCTACCTGCTTGCCTGTCAACGCCTCAATATTCCACCCAATCAAAGCCTAGTATTAGAAGATTCCAACCAAGGAATTCGCGCTGCTTTGGCCGCAGGTTGCCAAGCGGTAATGATCCCTGATTTGGCACCGCTTGAAGCAGACTTAGTCAACCAGATTGAGGTCTATGATTGCCTTAAGCAGGTGATTTCACGACTTGATTAGATAAAAAAATGGGCCTCTTGAGTGAGACCCATTGAACATTGAGTTCGCTTAGAAAGCGTAGATTACTGTGATACCAGAAATGGTATCATCGCGCTTGCCAGTTACTCCTAAATCTTCTTCTTCAACTCCGCGTACTTCACCAGAAATAATAAAGTTAGGTGCAGCGTGGTAGCTTAGACCCATAGAGTAAATACTACGCTCACCTTTTGTTGCCGCAGTATCACCATCAAAGTCTACATTAGATAGGTAAATGTATGGGCGCAGACCAATGCTAAAGTAGTACTCTGCATAGATATCCATCGCCTGAGCATCAGCATAGTTATTTTTCTTTAGAGGGTTACCAAAACCATAAGCTAGGTAATCAGTCTCATGCGCCTTGGTACCATCAGTATAAGCAGCCGCTACTTTGAAAGCCTCATATGAGTATTTTACCGCAAGCGTGGTGATCTTTTGCTCGTCACTTGGGTCCAGATTCATCGTAGGAGAACCATCGACAGTTTCAACTTTATTGACTAAGTGCGTAGCACCAATGCTTAGGCCAAAATCAAAGTCATAGCTGGCAGCAAACGCGTAGTTTGACTCACGAGCTACGTTTGAGCTACCAGGCGAAGTCAAATTACCAGGTGAGTTTTCTTCAAAACCATATTGCGCAGAAAGATTTAAGTTAGCGAAGCTATTGCGGTAAGTCACTAGGTCATCACCACGTGCGGTGCCCATAAAACCGCCGTCTTTAGTATCACTAAAGATAGGAGTTGCATCTGGATCGAAAACAATAAGGTTATCCATATAGCCAGCAACATCATGGTAAGCCGAGTACTGTTTACCAAAGCGCAAGCTACCAAAATCTTCGTGGTGTACTGAGAAGTAACCTAGACGAGTACGGAACTGATCACCAGAGCTAGATACACCTTCTGTCGGTGCGCTGGTTAAGTTATCCCACTCTAACTTCACATCTCCAGACCAACCATTGCCGAACTGATGTTCAACACCAAAACCTAGTGTACTACGGCTAGTATTAAAATCATGATCGTCGAAGAACTGAACTGGTTGCCAGTAGTCCATTAAGAATGCACCAGAGATATCGACTTTGGTTGTATCATTTTTATATACGGTTACAGCAAACGCTTGGCTAGACAGCGCTAAGCTGGTCAGAAGTACAATCTTCTTTTTGTTAAATTTCATTTCACGCTCCAAACTTGGATATTATTTTTATTCTACCCATCGGCAGAGTTATATTTACAGGCAGTAGTTATCGAATCAAAACAAAATCAATTAATCATTTGTAAGTGAAAGAAATTTATAAACTCCAACTAAAATTTCCACCACAAAAGAAAATTTACGTTTAAATTTATATTTAATAAAATTGGCTTAGTGTGACTTTTCTTAAGTAAAAGAATACTTAGAACAGAGAGTTAGATTTGCTGGCAAGAAGGCAGGATAGAGAGTTTAAAGTCCAGTGTGTACCAGGCTCTAAATATAGAGTTCCGCCTATACTTGGTTTTAAAAACAGTTTTCATATCACTTCTCATGACTTGATTTATTTCCATTCGACCGTTCAATAATCAAACAAAAAACTTATTAATCGAATAGAATTAACAGTTAAGTGTGATCATTCTCTTCCACCCTAAAATAAAAACATCATAATTATCACAAAAATAAATAGCCCGATATTCAACCAGACACAGTGACTTTTTTTGTTGTTTTGATAAACAGTTATTTTTAAATTAGACAATAAAATATTTCCGAAATTAAAATAATTAAATTTTAATAATTAATTAACTTCTATAATTTACACATATGCTTTACTGGCATAACTCCTATTCAATGATATAGATTGGAAATCACACCATTCCCTCTAAAACAGAGTCATTAGACGGGTGTGTAAGGTGGCAATAAAAATAAGCGAGCAGAGAAGAATCAAAGGCTGAGCGGCAATAAAAAAGCCTCCGAGATGTATCATCTTCGGAGGCCTAAAACTAAATTAACTTAGAAAATTATTATTCTACCGTTACCGCTTTCGCGAGATTTCGGGGCTGATCCACATCCGTCCCTTTAATCAATGCGACATAGTAAGAGAGTAACTGCATTGGAATCGTGTAGTAGATTGGCGCGGTGATCTCACTCACATGTGGCATGGTGATGATCTTCATCGTCTCGTCCGCTTCAAAGCCTGCATTTGCATCAGCAAATACATACAGTAAACCACCACGAGCACGAACTTCTTCAATATTTGATTTCAGTTTTTCAAGCAGTTCGTTACTCGGGGCCACCACCACCACCGGCATATCGGCATCAATAAGCGCAAGAGGCCCATGCTTCAGTTCGCCTGCTGCGTAAGCTTCCGCATGAATATAGGAAATCTCTTTGAGCTTTAAAGACGCTTCCATCGCGATTGGATAGTACTCGCCACGTCCTAAGAAAAGCGTATGGTGCTTGTCGGCAAAGTCTTCTGCGAGCAACTCAATCTCTTTCTCAAAAGAAAGCGCTTGGTTGATTTGATTTGGCAACGCATGCAATGCTTGGACAATCTCTTTCTCACGAACTTTATCGATTCGACCTTGCTGTTTACCTAAAGCGGTAACAAGCATTAGTAGGGCAGATAACTGGGTTGTAAAGGCTTTGGTTGATGCCACGCCAATCTCTACCCCTGCGCGCGTCATAAAGGCAAAATCAGATTCACGCACTAAAGACGAACCAGCAACGTTACAAATTGTCATCGCTGCCATATAGCCTTTTTCTTTTGCTAAACGCAGGGCTGCTAATGTATCCGCCGTCTCACCAGATTGAGACAAGGTGATCAATAGACTATTTGGGCGCGTCACAAACTTGCGGTAACGAAACTCTGAGGCAATTTCCACATCACAACTTACACCTGCAATATCTTCAAACCAGTAACGGGCAACCATACCCGCGTTGTATGAGGTACCACAGGCAACAATCTGTACGTGCTCAACTTTATTAAGGATTTCTGCAGCTTTAACACCAATCGCATCCGTCACCACAGCATCGGCGGTAATACGCCCTTCCATTGTGTTAATTAACGCCGTAGGTTGTTCGTAGATCTCTTTCTGCATAAAGTGGCGATACTTACCTTTATCACCCGCATCATGCTCCGCATTGGATTCGCTAATTTCGCGCTCAACTGGCTCGCCATTTTCAGCAAAAACACTGACTTCACGACGAGTGATCTCGGCAACGTCTCCCTCTTCAAGGTACATAAAGCGACGCGTCACATTCAACAGCGCCAATTGATCAGAGGCTAAGAAGTTCTCACCGACACCAAAACCGATCACAATTGGGCTACCAGAGCGCGCAACCACAAGACGAGATGGATCTTTACGATCCATCACCACTGTTCCGTATGCTCCATCAAGCTGCTTAACGGTTTTTTGTAATGCTTCCAGCAATGATTCAGAGGTACGCAGTTCCCACTCCATTAGATGCGCAATAACTTCAGTGTCTGTCTGAGATTCAAATACATAACCACGCTCACGAAGCAGCGCACGCAACTCTTCATGGTTTTCGATGATGCCGTTGTGAACCACCGTAATATCACCAGAAATATGCGGGTGAGCATTGATTTCAGAAGGCTCACCATGTGTTGCCCAACGCGTATGTGCGATACCGGTGCCTCCTTTAACTTCGGCACTCTCAACTGCGTCAGCCAGTTCTTTCACTTTGCCTAAACGGCGCAGACGAGTCAGGTTTAGTTCCGCATCAACGACAGCGACACCCGCTGAGTCGTAACCTCGATATTCTAAACGTTTTAATCCTTCGACTAGAATTTCTGCTACATCACGTTGCGCTACGGCACCTACGATTCCGCACATAAAGTTTCTCCAATTTAATCTCTATCCATAGGGCAGCAAGCAAAGGGCCCTAAATTTCTTAACTACGCAAGAATGACTCTCACGCCATGTGATTCAATTTGTTGCTGATATTCAATTGCCAAATCTTGGTTGGTAATCAAGACATCAATCGCATCCCAACTTAATTCTAAGTTCGGGATTTTTCGCCCGATCTTTTCTGACTCCACCATTACGATGACTTCGCGCGACACTTCAGCCATAACCTTGCTCAAGCCAACCAGTTCATTGAAGGTCGTGGTACCTCGATCAAGGTCCACACCATCGGCCCCGATGAATAACTGGTCAAAGTCGTAAGATCGCAAGACTGTTTCAGCGACTTGACCTTGAAATGATTCCGAATGCGCATCCCAAGTTCCGCCAGTCATTAATAGGTGAGGTTCACTCTCAAGCTCATTGAGAGCGTTGGCAACGTGTAGGGAATTTGTCATTACCACCAAGCCACGTTTGCCATTTAATTGTTGGATCAGTGCCGCTGTGGTACTACCGCTGTCGATCACGATACGGTTGTGATCACGAATCAAGTTCGCCGCAGCCATTGACAACTCAACCTTTCGAATCGAAACCTTTCCATCCAACTCTTCACTAACCACTTCCGAAGGTAACGCGATCGCACCACCGTATCGGCGCAATAATTGACCGTTTTTCTCCAGTGACGCCAAATCCTTTCTAATTGTGACTTCTGAGGTTTCAAACTTAGTAGAAAGTTCTTCTACACTCACTTCACCTTTACTGTTCACCAAAGAAGAAATTGCGTGTCTGCGTAGTTGTGTGTTTCGTTTTGACATGTTTTAAAAAATACAAAGTTTCGATTCAAAACTAATTATAGTCACTTCGAAACTTATTCGTCCATTTATTTCGATGCAAAAAATTAATATTTAGAGAGAAAACCTTGTCCTAAGACAATTCTTAAGCAGTGATATTGAATTGATTCGGTGGTAGAATTCGCAACGGAAAAGAAAAAAAATTACAGAATTCAGCATTATTTTTGTAATCAAAGACAGTTAAAGTGGTCTAAATCACAAAATTAGCGGTCTTGATAGCGTCAAAATGGTCATAAAATGACTAAATTAGACAAAAGACTTTCAAAACTGGAGCAAATCAAGAAGGCGTAGCTACACTGATAACTTGCAGGCACAAAATGCAGTTCTCAGCATTTGTTTCAGAGAGAAAGTGTTCGAGAGAAAGAACATTTTCACAAACCAAGTTTAAAAATCGTAATCATCTTATTTACCGGAGAGTATCTTCCATGAAAAAGACCAAAATCGTATGTACGATTGGCCCTAAAACTGAATCAGTAGAGAAGCTAACTGAACTTGTAAACGCAGGCATGAACGTAATGCGTCTAAACTTCTCTCACGGTGACTACGCAGAACACGGCACTCGTATCGATAACTTCCGTAAAGTAATGGAAGTTACTGGTAAGCAACTTGCTATCCTTCTAGATACTAAAGGTCCAGAAATCCGCACTATCAAACTAGAAGGCGGCAATGACGTTGATCTAGTTGCTGGTCAAGAATTCACTTTCACAACTGATACTTCTGTTGTAGGTAACAAAGAAACTGTAGCAGTAACTTACGCAGGTTTTGCACAAGACCTAGCCGCTGGTAACACTATCCTAGTTGATGACGGCCTAATTGAAATGGAAGTTATCTCAACAACTGAAACTGAAGTTAAATGTAAAGTGCTTAACAACGGTGCTCTAGGTGAGAACAAAGGTGTAAACCTTCCTGGCGTTTCCGTTCAGCTTCCAGCTCTATCTGAAAAAGATAAGAACGACCTTAAGTTTGGTTGTGAGCAAGGCGTTGATTTCGTTGCTGCATCTTTCATCCGTAAAGCATCTGATGTTAAAGAAATCCGTGAAATCCTAACGGCTAACGGTGGCGAGCACATCCACATCATCTCTAAGATCGAAAACCAAGAAGGTGTTGATAACTTCGACGAGATCCTAGAACTTTCTGACGGTATCATGGTTGCTCGTGGTGACCTAGGTGTTGAAATCCCTGCTGAAGAAGTAATCTTCGCGCAGAAGATGATGATCGAAAAATGTAACCGCGCACGCAAAGTAGTTATCACTGCAACGCAAATGCTAGATTCTATGATCAACAACCCACGTCCAACTCGTGCTGAAGCGGGTGACGTTGCGAACGCAATCATGGATGGTACTGACGCAGTAATGCTTTCTGGTGAAACTGCTAAAGGTAAGTACCCAGTTGAAGCTGTTTCTATCATGGCTCAAATCGCAAACCGTACAGACTCTGCACTAAAAGCTGAGCTAGGTTCTCGTCTAGACAGCCCACGTCTACGCATTACTGAAGCAGTATGTAAAGGCGCTGTAGACACTGCTGAAAAACTAGCTGCACCACTTATCATCGTGGCAACTGAAGGCGGTAAGTCTGCTCGTTCAGTACGTAAGTACTTCCCAACTGCAAGCATCGTTGCTCTAACAACTAACGCGAAAACTGCAGCGCAACTAGTACTAACTAAAGGCGTTCGTCCAGTTCTTGTTGACTCTATCGACAGCACTGATGACTTCTACAAAAACGGTAAAGAGTACGCACTAACTTCTGGTTTCGGTAAGAAAGGCGATATCGTTGTTATGGTTTCTGGTGCTCTAGTCGCTTCAGGCACAACAAACACAGCTTCTGTACACGTTTTATAATTTTAAAATACGTACCAGCGAATAAACAAAAAGAGGGCTATGCCCTCTTTTTTTATATACCCGCTTGCCTCGTTATTCAGTACGCTGTATATTCGCGCAAAAGTACTACGTACCGTTAAATCAGATTCAAGGTTGAAGCAGCTCTGATTGCTATAGCGAGGATTGTATAGTGCCAAGCCCGACGTTAACTGACAAAGTCGCTAAGATGATCCGACAGGATATCTTAGTGGGAAATTTTGCCCCTAGTGAAAAACTAGTTGTTGCCGAGCTAAAGAAGCGATATGACGTAGGTGCGTCACCTATTCGCGAAGCATTAGTTCAACTTTCATGGTCTAAATTTGTTGTGGTTGAACCGCAAAAAGGATGCTGGGTCGCCCCTATTTCAGCATCAGAGTTGGCTGACCTACACGAAAGTTTACATGTCATAACTCCCGTATTACTCAAGCAAGCGATTAATCATGGCGATGAAAGCTGGGAACTTGAGTTACTCACTGCATACCATAAGCTATCACGCTTAAAATCGATGCAAGAGGAGTATGATTGGATGGAATGGCAAGATAGACAGCGCCACTTCCATGAATGTTTGCTCAACGCAGCGACATCAAAAATCATGCTATCTTTTTTTGCCGATCTGCTAAACCAAGTCCAGCGCTATAATTTCCACGCTATTAATCAAGGACTTAACATTAGTAGTTTTGATATTGATGAGTATGAAGCGATTGTGAAATGTGTCTTAGCCAAAGACACGGATAGTGCAGTGAGCAAATACGAACGCTATATTTCAAACATGGTTTTGCAACTGGACCAAGCGGTTAGCCCAGCTGCATAAAATGCCAAGTTCATCGGCTTGAGGCATTAGTCTTCAAGTCGGTAAACCACGTCAACTCGATCACGAATTACGATGGTCGAGTCTTGATAACCGTTCGATTCCGACTTCATATCCATACTCATTGCGCGCATCAGTACTGGTCTTGCGCTCGGTGAGTTGTATGTCACTTGCCAAACATGGCCAAGCTCTTGGTCAAAACCTTTCGCTAATGATTGCGCCTTTTCTTTGGCATCATTGATCGCCGCCATTCTAGCCTGCTGTTGATACTTAGCTTCATCTCTGACTTTCAGGGTGATGTTATCCACCTGATTAATCCCAGAACTCAAAGCAATATCTAAGTAGCTATTTAGATTTTCCAGCTGCTCAACGGTCACCGTAATTGAACGACTCGCACGGTAGCCAACCAGTTCAGGTTGCCCTTTCTTTGGGTAGTGATACTGAGGTGAAAGGTATAAGTTAGTGCTAGTGATATCTTCAGCCACCACACCTTTTTGCTTCAACTGCTCAAGAAAAGCCGCAACCGCTTTATCGACACTTTGCTTTGCCTGCTCCGCCGTCATCGTGGTTTCAACCACTTGAACAGAGAACTCAGCCATATCGGGTTTTGCCACCACTTCCCCATAACCGGATGTCGATAGATGCGGAAAGCTCGGTTCATTTGCTAACGATGCAAAACTCAACGTCGAGGACAGCGCGAGAACTGCCAAAGATAACTTATTCATATCTATCACCTTGTTCGTATAGTTGGTCAGTACATAATAAGAAATTATCGACGTTTCACCAGCCAAAGGGAGATAAAATGACATAAAACTAACTCTGTCAACTCGGCAAAATATCTCGAGAATGGGCAATAATCGCATCCGACATCGCTTTCAAAATACCGGTTTCCAACTGCCAGTGATGCCAGTAGATTCGATGGGAAAGAAAAAATCCGGGCGTAATATCCACCAGCGAACCGTTGTCGAGTTCATCTTCAATTTGCAGTTTTGGGATCAGGCAGTAGGCGACGCCAGAAAGCGCCAGTTTCACAAAAGCTTCTGAGCTTCTAACGGTATGTTTTAGGACACTCCCTTTGGGTAGATTGAAGTGTTGATGGATAAAACGGTCATTCATATCATCATGGTGATCAAAAGCTAAGGTCGGCGCTTTGAGCAATGATTCTCTATTTACTCCATTAGGAAAGTAGTGCTGGCAAAACTGCGGACTGGCAACACATAGATAATCGACTCGCCCAAGATAGTCAGCATCACAACCAGGAATAGATTGAGACTCCAAGCTAATCGCCCCAGCTACCTCACCACTTTTTAACTTCTCTAGGGTTCGCCCTTCATCATCCACCACTAAGTTAAGCGCCACTCGCTCACGTTGCAGCAACTGCGTGAGTGCGGGCAGCAACCATGTTGCCAAGCTGTCTGCGTTGGTCGCAATTGAGAGTTGTAACGGTTGGAAACTGGCATCGTTGCGCAGTTCAGGGACCAACTCACTTTCCAGCAACCTTACGCGGCGATAGAGACCCAACAATTTTTTCCCGATTGGCGTCGGCTTAGGTGGCTGTTCACGAATCAACGCGGGTTGAGCAAGGAATTTTTCTAACTGTTTTATTCGCTGAGAGACCGCAGATTGAGAAATATAAAGCTGTTCAGCAGCATGTTCAAAACTGCCAAATTGCACGATAGCATCTAATGCTTCTATCCATTTGTAATCTAAACCACGCACCGTTTTCCCCTAACTGAATGCTACATAAGCAAAACTTATATTACATTAAAATCATTAAATATACTTATTTAATGGTTGCCGTTATCTTCGCTGCATATTAAACCTCACTTTGGAGAAAAACAGTGAACTTTTGGGTGTTACTACAAGGCTTTGGGCTCGGCGCAACGATGATTATTCCTATTGGCGCACAAAACGCTTATGTACTTAGTCAAGGGATAAAACGCCAGCATCACCTTACAACAGCGATGACATGTAGCATTCTAGACACTATTTTTATCTCTCTTGGTGTGTTTGGTGGCGGCGCACTACTGTCGCAAAATGAGCTTCTGCTTAATGCAGTAACACTTGGTGGTATCGCGTTTTTAACTGTCTATGGTTTGATTGCGCTTAAAAGTGCTTTTCGCGATCCAGCCAAATCTGAGCAAACTCAGCATGTGCTTGCCCGTGGTCGTCGTACAGTGATTCTTGGTGCGATGGCAGTGACGATTCTTAACCCACACCTCTACTTAGATACCGTGGTGATCTTAGGGTCGATTGGCGGTCAGTTTGAGGGGCAAGATAGAATTGCCTTTGCGATTGGCACGATGATGGCGTCGTTTGTTTGGTTTCACGTACTCTCAATTGGTGCTGCCAAACTGGGGCCAACGCTTTCAAAGCCTAAAGTGAAAAAAGGTATCGACATTCTCGTTGCGACTATGATGTTCACGATTGCCGCAATGCTGACCAATGGGCTAATTGAAAAATATTGGTAAGCCAACTACTAAACGGTCAAAAAAGCGAGGCTCTTAGGCCTCGCTTTTGCTATGTATTCCGCGTTATTTCAGAGAAATAACTACGCTTCCACCTTGTTGAGGTGAACATCCATTTGCGGAAATGGGATCTCGATACCGTTGGCATCTAACGCTTCTTTGATTGCTTGGTTTGAATCAAAGTATACATCCCAGTAATCAGCCGTCTTACACCATGGGCGAACCACAAAGTTTACTGATGAGTCTGCTAGTGCTACCACACCGATGGTGATGTCGTGATCTTTCAAGATACGCTCATCTTTCTCTAGTGCTTCTTGGATTACTTTCTTAGTCAGTTTTAGGTCTGAGCTGTAAGAAACACCGATCGTTAGGTCTACACGGCGTGTATCATGGCGCGAGTAGTTAGTAATTGGCGAGCCAATGACACCTGAGTTAGGCACAACAACCATCTTGTTATCTGGTGTTTTTAGTACAGTTTGGAAAATTTGAATCGCTTCAACGCTACCTGCTACACCACCCACTTCAACATAGTCACCTGACTTAAATGGACGGAAACCAACAATCAGCACGCCTGCTGCAAAGTTTGATAGTGACCCTTGTAGAGCAAGACCAATTGCTAAGCCTGCCGCACCAATAACCGCTACCACAGAAGCTGTTTGTACGCCGATTCGGCTTAGCGCTGCAATTAGAACGATCACAAATAGCGTGTAACGTACGATGCCATGAAGAAACTCAACAACTGCTTTATCCATTTTCTTCTTATCAAGCATCTTAGCAACGCTATTGGCAACCGCCTTAGCGATGATGTTACCGATAAATAGAATCAGTACTGCAGAAATAATGTTCACACCGTACTGGATTAGTAGGTCTGAGTTATCATTTAACCAAGTTTGAGCTTGAGAAAGGCTATCTACCAATGGAGCTTCAATCCCCGTTGACTCACCTGCCATATCAATTTCCTCTTAAATAAATACGTGACTAACCCTTTAGCTCACGCGCTGCTTTTATATAACGACAAATATCACCCAAGCTGCCGCAGCGACTTGAATATCTATTTACTGAACGAATGCCAGTTTGCCGGCAAGATAGCCCAGATTGTTTGTTTAGAAAAGTAAAGATTGTGCAAAGACAATCGAAAACAAAGGCTTATTTGCCTATTTTATTATCGGCAAGTTAAAGCCTACGCATTTGAGTTACATTTCGCCACATTTTTTTAGCACAAATTTTGACTATCTTAGTTTTTAGGCATAAAAAAACCCGCTCGTTGAGCGGGCTTCAATAATACGAATTCGACTAACGAATTATAGTACGTCGATTGCGTTTAGGTCAGCGAAAGCTTTCTCTAGACGAGCAACCATTGACGCTTGGCCTGAACGTAGCCATACACGTGGGTCGTAGTATTTCTTGTTTGGCGCAGATTCACCAGTTGGGTTACCGATTTGACCTTGTAGGTAATCACGGTTTTCAGCTTCGTAAGTACGGATACCGTCCCAAGTTGCCCACTGTGTATCAGTATCGATGTTCATTTTGATAACACCGTAAGAGATAGACTCTTTGATTTCTGCTTCAGTTGAACCAGAACCACCGTGGAATACGAAGTTTAGCGCGTTTGGTGCAATACCAAATTTCTCTGCACAGTATGCTTGAGAATCACGTAGGATAGTTGGAGTCAGTACAACGTTACCCGCTTGGTAAACACCGTGTACGTTACCGAAAGATGCTGCGATAGTGAAACGGTGGCTGATTGGGCTTAGTTTCTCGTATGCGTATGCAACGTCTTCTGGAGAAGTGTATAGCTCAGACTGATCCATATCAGTGTTGTCTACGCCATCTTCTTCACCACCAGTACAACCTAGTTCGAATTCTAGAGTCATACCCATTTTTTCCATGCGCTCTAGGTACTTAGCACAGATTTCGATGTTCTCTTCTAGAGACTCTTCAGAAAGGTCGATCATGTGAGAAGAGAATAGTGGCTTACCAGTTTGAGCGAAGAACTCTTCACCCGCGTCTAGTAGACCGTCGATCCAAGGAAGTAGTTTCTTCGCAGCGTGGTCAGTGTGAAGAATTACAGGAACACCGTAAGATTCAGC
The DNA here is from genome assembly GCF_009938205.1 of Vibrio panuliri. Taxonomy (NCBI): domain Bacteria; kingdom Pseudomonadati; phylum Pseudomonadota; class Gammaproteobacteria; order Vibrionales; family Vibrionaceae; genus Vibrio; species Vibrio panuliri. Next base: position 2,881,534 of record NZ_AP019654.1, read on the forward strand.
TACAGCGTGTACATATTTAGCACCCGCTACAGCGCCAAGAATTTGTGCTTCTTGACCTTCAAGTTTTAGACCTTTACCACAGAAGAAGCCAGCACCACCGTTAGAGAACTGAACAACAACAGGTGCTTTAACTTTAGCAGCAGCTTCAAGTACACCGTTGATTGAGTCTGTGTTAACTACGTTAACAGCTGGAAGTGCAAAGTTGTTTTCTTTAGCAACTTCAAAAACTTTCTGAACGTCATCACCAGAGATTACACCTGGTTTTACGAAATCGAAGATCTTAGACATGGGATGTAGTCCTATTTATCTGTCGTTTTAAAAATTAAAACTTACTAATTTAAAATTTTGCAAACGTTTGCTCACAACTGACGCCATTCTAGCAGAGAATATTGTGACATGCAGCAAACAACAGAGCGGGAGATTACTCCCCCGCTCTTTTCATTCTTACTTTGCGCGTGCTTCTAGCATTTCAACTGCAGGAAGAACTTTACCTTCAACGAATTCAAGGAAAGCGCCGCCGCCAGTAGAGATGTATGAAACGTCAGCTTTGATACCAAACTGGTCGATAGCTGCTAGCGTGTCACCACCACCTGCTACAGAGAATGCTGCAGATTTAGCGATTGCTTCAGAGATACCTTTAGTACCCGCTTCGAAGTTCTTGAACTCGAATACACCTACAGGGCCGTTCCAAAGGATCGTTTTCGCGTTTGCGATGATTTCAGCTAGAGCTGCAGTTGAATCTGGACCTAGGTCGAAGATCATGTCGTCATCTTGAACGTCAGCAACGTTTTTGATTTCAGCTTCTGCGTTTTCATCGAATGCTTTTGCACAAGCAACGTCAGTTGCAACTGGAATTGCACACTCTTTCATTAGTTTTTGTGCAGTTTCAACTAGGTCTGCTTCGTATAGAGACTTACCTACGTTATGACCTTCAGCTGCGATGAACGTGTTCGCGATACCACCACCAACAACTAGTTGGTCAGCGATTTTAGATAGCGACTCAAGAACAGTCAGTTTAGTAGAAACTTTTGAACCACCAACGATAGCCACTAGTGGACGCTCTGGGTTGCTCATTGCTTTACCTAGTGCTTCTAGTTCAGCCGCTAGTAGAGGGCCAGCACATGCAACTTCAGCGAACATACCAACGCCGTGAGTTGAAGCTTGTGCACGGTGAGCTGTACCGAATGCATCCATTACGAAAACGTCACATAGTGATGCGTATTTCTTAGATAGCTCTTCTTCGTTCTTCTTCTCGCCTTTGTTAAAGCGAACGTTTTCAAGAACAACTAGTTCACCAGCATTTAGCTCTAGGCCGTCTAGGTAGTCTTTCGCTAGTTTCACTTCGCAGTCTAGTGCGTCGTTTAGGTAGTTAACTACAGGTTGTAGAGAGAACTCTTCTGCGTATTCACCTTCAGTTGGACGACCTAGGTGAGAAGTAACCATCACTTTCGCGCCTGCTTCTAGGCATAGTTTGATAGTTGGAAGTGATGCGATGATACGTGCATCTGAAGTTACTTTACCGTCTTTTACTGGCACGTTAAGGTCAGCACGGATGAATACACGTTTACCTGCTAGATCCAGGTCAGTCATCTTGATTACAGACATGATTTGTCCTCTCAAATAATAAATAAAGTTTTTGACAACTCGGCAGCCCTGCCAAGCCTGTGAATTCTTTAAACTGATAATGAATATGGAGATAGGTCTAATTTATTTCAAGGGTAAAAATAAATTATTTCTCCATATTCATTGAGGGGACCTATTTCGCTGCTTGCATAGCTAGAGCAGTATCAAGCATGCGATTCGCAAAGCCCCACTCATTATCACACCACACTAGCATTTTAACTAACTGACCGTTGCTTACCCTAGTCTGGGTACCATCAACAATCGCGCTGTGTGGATCATGATTGAAGTCCACCGAAACCAGTGGTGCTTCAGTATAGTCAACAATATTACGTAATGTACACTGAGATGCGTTAATAATGGTTTGATTTACGTCATTAACTTTCACATTTGTACTAATTGTGACACTTAAATCCATTGCTGTAACGTTTACCGTTGGAACTCTTACAGAAATTGCTTCAAATCTGTTAGAAAATTTCGGGAAGATTCTTTCAATACCTTGATGAAGCTTCGTATCAACAGGGATGATCGATTGACTCGCACTACGAGTTCGACGTAAGTCAGTGTGGTAAGCATCGATCACTTGCTGATCATTCATAGAAGAGTGAATGGTGGTAATCGTCCCCGAGTCGATACCAAATGCATCATCCAGTACTTTAATAATTGGCACAATACAGTTGGTGGTACAGGAACCATTCGAGACAATTGTCTGATTGGCAGTTAACGTCTCGTGGTTAACACCATAGATAATGGTGTTATCAAGGTCATTATCACCTGGGTGAGAGAAAAGGACTTTCTTGGCACCCGCTTCGATATGTTCTAAACCGTCCGCACGGCAACCGAACACACCAGTACAATCGAGCACAATGTCGACATCCAGATCTCGCCAAGGAAGTAATTTTATTTCATTTAAATGTAGGATACGCACGGCATCATGATCGCCGTTATCGTGATGAACGTAGAGATGTTCTTGGTCATGGCTAATTCGTTTAAAGAATCGACCGTGGCTTGTGTCGTATTGAAGCAAATGCGCCATCGCCTCTGGCTGGGCAAGTTCGTTGACTGCTACCACTTTAATATCTTGATGTTTTCCGCTTTCATAAATAGCGCGCAAAACATTTCGACCGATTCGTCCGAAGCCGTTTATCGCAACTTTCAGCATAGTTCCATCGCCTTTATAATATTTGTTCTAATCGGTTAATGATGGTACTCGATATGCCCCCTATAAGCAGCAAAAGAGTGACATATAACGCAAGCCCTCGCTGTACACTTACGTAATCCTTGATGCAACTATCAATTTACACCTTACCGCTGCTATGATTAGTTACAGTCTGTAGCAACCTTTGGCGATTTTTCTAACCGTTTAACAACCAAAGGACAAGGTTATGAAATCATACCCCGCTACACACTTTTGTCAGAAATGTCAGTCTGATACACCACATAGTGAGCTTTTAGAACGTAAGCCTAGTAGCTACGATACTGATACTTCACTATTAGGGCGTATCACCTTATTCGCACATACTTTTATCAACGGCGGTCACTACTACGACATGAACAGATACGTTCAGTGTAAAGTTTGCGGACAAAAAGAGCTGGATAACAAGGGCAGTGAATTTGAGTAGGCATAAAAAAACCGAGCTGTTTAGCTCGGTTTTTTATTGTTAACTTGTCATTACGCAAGTAATTCTTGTGCTGTGTTCACGACATTTTCAACCGTGAAGCCAAACATCTCGAACAGTTGATCCGCTGGTGCAGATTCACCAAACGTTGTCATACCGATGATACGACCATCGAAACCAACATACTTGTACCAGAAATCTGCAATACCCGCTTCAATCGCGATACGTGCCGTCACATCTGATGGAAGAACGGCTTCGCGGTAAGCTGCATCTTGCTTATCAAAGGCATCCGTTGATGGCATTGATACCACGCGTACTGCTTTGCCTGCTGCTGTTAGTTCTTCATCTGCTTTTACTGCTAGCTCAACTTCAGAGCCAGTTGCAATAAGGATAAGCTCAGGTTTGCCAGCGCAATCTTTTAGGATGTAAGCACCTTTAGCGATGTCCGCCACTTGCTCTGCTGAACGTGGTTGTTGCGCAAGGTTTTGACGCGAGAAGATCAGCGCTGATGGGCCATCTTTACGCTCGATTGCCAGTTTCCAAGCCACTGCAGATTCAACTTGGTCACATGGACGCCATGTGCTCATGTTTGGTGTTAGACGCAGTGATGCCATTTGCTCAACAGGTTGGTGAGTCGGGCCATCTTCGCCAAGACCGATAGAGTCGTGCGTGTACACTTGGATGTTTTGCACTTTCATCAGTGCTGCCATGCGCATTGCGTTACGTGCGTATTCCATAAACATTAGGAAGGTCGCGCCGTAAGGAACAAAACCGCCGTGTAGTGCGATACCGTTCATGATCGCGGTCATACCAAATTCACGTACGCCGTAGTGAATGTAGTTACCCGCGAAGTCGTTTGCTTCTAGCGATTTAGAACCAGACCACATGGTTAGGTTAGAAGGCGCTAAGTCAGCAGAGCCACCCATAAATTCTGGTAGCATTGCACCGAATGCTTCTAGTGCATTTTGTGAAGCTTTACGTGATGCGATGTTGGCAGGGTTTGCTTGAAGATCAGCAATGATTTGGCTTGCTTTCTCTTCCCACTCTGCAGGAAGTTCGCCGTTCATACGACGCTTAAGCTCTGCCGCTTCTGCTGGGTAAGCCGCTGCGTATGCATCAAATTTTGCGTTCCAAGCCGCTTCTTTGTCAGCGCCAGCCGCTTTTGCATCCCACTGTGCGTAGACGTCAGCTGGGATTTCAAATGCAGGGTGCTCCCAACCAAGGAACTCACGCGCTGCTTTGATTTCTTCAGCACCTAGTGGCGCACCGTGACAATCGTGTGAGCCTGATTTGTTTGGTGAACCAAAACCGATGATAGTTTTGGTACAGATAAGAGTTGGGCGAGGATCAGCTTTTGCCGCTTCAATCGCTGCATTAATAGCTTCTGAGTCGTGACCGTCGACTGCTGGAATAACATGCCAACCGTACGCTTCAAAACGCTTAGGTGTGTCGTCAGAGAACCAACCTTCCACGTGACCATCGATAGAGATACCGTTGTCATCCCAGAATGCGATTAGCTTACCAAGACCTAATGTACCCGCCAGTGAACATGCCTCATGCGAGATACCTTCCATTAGACAGCCATCGCCCATAAACACGTAAGTGAAGTGGTCAACGATGTCATGGCCTTCTTTATTGAACTGCGCTGCCAGTGCTTTTTCAGCCAATGCCATACCAACAGCATTAGTGATACCTTGGCCTAGCGGACCCGTGGTCGTTTCAACACCTGGCGCATAACCATATTCTGGGTGACCTGGTGTTTTTGAGTGCAGTTGACGGAAGTTCTTTAGATCATCAATCGATAGCTCATAGCCACTTAGGTGCAGCAATGAGTAAATCAGCATTGAACCGTGACCGTTAGACAGAACGAAACGGTCGCGATCTGCCCACTCTGGGTTTGCTGGGTTGTGGTTTAGGTGTGAACGCCAAAGAACTTCAGCGATATCAGCCATACCCATAGGTGCGCCTGGGTGACCAGAGTTAGCTTGTTGAACGCCATCCATGCTTAGAGCGCGGATTGCATTGGCAAGGTGTTTACGAGAAGACATGTCTGCTCCTGAGTGCAAGTAAGCGAGTTAATCATTCGGGGGAATTGTTGTGGGCGTATTCTCTCAAAGCCCCTAGAGCACTGCAAACGATTTCCAGACATAAAATCCACAAAATTGCAGATTTTATCTGCCAAAATCGTCAACTTTTCCTCCCTGTCACCATTCGATGCAAACGATTGCTGGCAAATTTCAGTAAAAAAGAGCTTGTAATTCGAGCGGGCAAAATTAGAATAGACGTCTAGATGTAGAAACACCTACATAGCTTAAGACTATTTTTAATACAGGTTTGATACCCGTATTCCTACATAAATGGAGTTCACATGGCTAAGCACCTATTTACTTCTGAGTCGGTTTCAGAAGGCCATCCAGATAAAATTGCAGACCAAATCTCTGATGCTGTTCTTGATGCGATCTTAGAACAAGACCCGAAAGCACGTGTTGCGTGTGAGACTTACGTTAAGACCGGTATGGTGATGGTCGGCGGTGAAATCACAACTTCAGCTTGGGTTGATATCGAAGAGCTAACTCGTGAAACAGTGCGTGAAATTGGTTACGTACACTCTGACATGGGCTTTGATGCAAACTCTTGTGCGATTCTAAACACCATCGGTAAGCAATCGCCAGACATCAACCAAGGTGTTGATAAAGCAGATCCTAAAGAACAAGGCGCTGGCGACCAAGGCATCATGTTCGGTTACGCATGTAACGAAACAGATGTACTAATGCCTGCACCAATCACTTACTCACACCGCCTAGTCGAAAAACAAGCGGAAGTGCGTAAAAATGGCACATTAGACTGGTTGCGCCCTGATGCTAAATCTCAGGTAACGTTCCAATACGACCAAGGTAAGATCGTTGGTATCGATGCTGTGGTACTTTCAACTCAGCACTGTGACTCTATCTCTACGCCAGATCTACGCGAAGCGGTAATGGAAGAGATCATCAAACCTGTTCTACCATCTGAGTGGTTAAGCAAAGATACTAAGTACTTTATTAACCCAACAGGTCGCTTTGTTATCGGTGGCCCAATGGGTGACTGTGGTCTAACTGGTCGTAAAATCATCGTAGATACTTACGGCGGCGCAGCTCGTCACGGTGGCGGTGCGTTCTCAGGTAAAGATCCATCAAAAGTAGACCGCTCTGCAGCTTACGCAGCACGTTACGTTGCTAAGAACATTGTCGCTGCAGGTATGGCTGAGCGTTGTGAGATCCAGCTTTCTTACGCAATCGGTGTTGCAGATCCAACCTCTATCATGATCGAAACGTTTGGTACTGAAAAAGTGTCACACCAGATCATCATCGAAGCAGTACGTCAGTTCTTCGACCTACGTCCATACGGTCTACAAGAGATGTTGAACCTACTTCAACCTATCTACAAGAAGACTGCGGCTTACGGTCACTTTGGTCGTGAAGAGTTCCCATGGGAAGCAACTGACAAAGCCGTTCTACTACGTGAATTTGCTGGTTTAAACTAACCACCTAATTTCACTAACTTTTCAAGCCCTCGCTTTTGCGGGGGCTTTTTTTATTCCCAGCGAACACCTCTCTTTTAGGCAGCTAAATCCGCAAATAATTTGTAAATTTGCCCATCCCTGCCAATAGTTAATTTAATGTTAAATATTATTTGTGACGTATAAAACTATGATGTGGCTCACGACCATACCAAGCAAGACAAGTCACTGCGTGATTTATTGACTGTTTGATTGGTAGCAGATGTCCCAACGTCAGCCCAACATCATTCGTAGCCACGCTACGCCAGTGGCATCCGTGAGAGACAATCAAGGAGGAAGTCATGCCTCGAACAGTGAATAACCCATCAGAGCTTAAGCCGGAGCGAAAAGAGGTACCTAACCACGAGTACGCCCGAACCTACCCAGCCAACACGGTCAGTATAAGTGCCCCCTTTCATTGGCTAGCATTAGGCCTACACGACTTTGTTCGCATGCCAATTATTAGCGCTTTTTACGGCTTGTGCTTTATGGCAGCCGCCATTGGCATTGTGCTTTTGGTCCAATGGCAAGGCACACATCTGGTCATTATGCCCAGCCTAGTCGTTTACATGCTGATTGGTCCTTTTCTTGCGCTGGGTCTTTATGATGCCAGTTGGGAGCGAGAGCGTGGACACACCCCTAGTTTATTCCACTCTATTAAAGCCATTGGGCGGAACTCCAGTTCTCAATGGGCATTTGCCGTATTGCTCGCTGTATGTATGATTTTCTGGATGCGTATCGCAGCGCTGTTGCATGCACTCTACCCATCGGTTCAAGGGGCACCGCTGACTGACTTCCTTCCTTTCTTAGTTATCGGCTCGATGGTCGGGTTGGTGCTAGCGTGCGTTGTGTTTAGTATTTCTGCATTCTCGATCCCACTAATGATGGAACGTCGTGTGGATATGATGACAGCCGTCTTTACAAGCTTTAATGCCGTCCGCTCGAATATTTCAGCAATGGTGGTTTGGGCGGCAATAATCTGTGGTGGTGTTTTAATTGGCTTCGCTACCTACGGGATTGGTATGCTGTTTACCATGCCCATTCTTGGTTACGCCACTTGGCATGGCTACCATGAAGTGATTAAGAAAAAGCACCAGCCTTAACAGCACAGTCACTTCCAGTTATTATCACTCAGCCCAGCCTTATCGCTGGGCTGAATTTTTCTCGCACAACTCTCTGGAACCGTCGTGGATATCGAACTTCGCTATCGAGCGCAGCAAAAAGTTGCACACTGCTTACAATTAGCTGAACAAGCGTTTAAACGCTCTTTTACCAAGCCGATCATGCGCTATAGCTTGCGTGGAAAAGCGGCCGGTAAAGCTTATCTCCAATTGAACGAAATTCGCCTTAACTCCGTACTGTTTTTGGAAAACCAACAGGCATTTCTTGAGGAGGTTATTCCTCATGAAGTCGCGCATTTAGTTACGTATCAAGTCTATGGCCGAGTTCGCCCACACGGTAAAGAGTGGCAAGGGGTCATGGAGGCGGTGTTTAATGTCCCCGCGAGCACCACGCACCGTTTTTCCACCGACTCGGTGGCGGGTAAAACGTTTGAGTACCAATGCCAATGTACCCTCTATCCACTGTCGATTCGTCGCCACAATAAAGTGATTCGTCATCAAGCGAGTTACCGCTGCCAGAAGTGCCAACAGTTGCTTACTTTTACCGGTCGCCAGTTGTCTTAATTGTTAAATTATCATCTAACAACCGCGCATTTGAGTGTTATTATGCAAAAAGTCATTCCTTTATAAGACTTTTTCATGCGAACACTCTTAGGTTTATTGCTTGCCGTGACCGCAAGCAGTGCGGTGGCAGCCCCACCCACTTCCTTTTCTGCCGCGAAACGTGAAGCGGTGAGTATCTACAAAGATCTCGAAAAAGATATCAACTATGCCACCAGTTTTTACTGTGGTTGTGATATCCGCTGGCAAGGTAAAAAAGGCATCCCAGATCTCGATGCATGTGGCTACAAGATTCGAAAACAAACGCAAAAAGTACGCGCAACACGCATCGAATGGGAACATGTCGTCCCGGCATGGCAATTTGGTCACCAACTGCAATGCTGGCAAGATGGCGGGCGCAAAAACTGCTCTCGTCGAGATAAGCAGTTCAAAATGATGGAAGCGGATCTGCACAATCTCACTCCTGCGATTGGTGAAGTGAATGGCGATCGTTCCAACTACAACTTTAGTCAGTGGAATGGCGTTGACGGCGTGACCTATGGCCGTTGTGAAATGCAGGTAAACTTTAAACAGCGTCAGGTTATGCCACCGGATCGCGCTCGCGGATCGATTGCCCGCACCTACCTCTATATGAGCCAAGAATACGGCTTCAAGCTATCGAAACAACAGCGTAACCTCATGCTTGCTTGGAACAAAACATACCCAGCCGAAACATGGGAATGTGAGCGCGATAAACGCATCGCCAAAGTACAAGGCAATCACAACCCTTTTGTCATGGACGCCTGTCGTAAACGGTAAGCAGCCCTTATTCTCCCCCAAGTTTCCTTGAGGTACTTGGGGAGAAACCATCGCGTTAAGCAATCGATCCCTTGTTTTTTCTGCTTAACGCATCCATGTTACTCTCTAGATATTAAAACCAAGCTGGAACTGATACACCATGCGAATTCCTCGAATTTATCATCCTGAAACTATTCACCAACTTGGCGTTATCGCTCTAAGCGATGATGCTGCCGGTCATATTGGAAGAGTGCTGCGAATGCAGACTGGTCAAGAGGTGTTGCTATTTGATGGTAGCGGTGCAGAGTTTCCAGCGGTGATAAGCTCAGTTTCGAAAAAGAACGTCGAGGTCGAAATCACGGAGCGAGTTGAACGCAGTTGTGAGTCACCTTTGGACTTGCATCTAGGTCAGGTAGTATCTCGCGGTGACAAAATGGAGTTCACCATTCAAAAGTCGGTTGAACTGGGCGTAAATACCATTACACCGCTTATTTCTGAACGTTGCGGTGTAAAGCTCGACCAAAAACGTTTCGAAAAGAAACTAGAGCAATGGCAAAAAATCGCCATCAGCGCTTGTGAGCAGTGTGGTCGCAATACCGTGCCAGAAATTCGCCCAATCATGAAACTCGAAGATTGGTGTGCTGAAGAGTATGACGGTTTGAAACTCAATCTGCATCCACGTGCAAAGTACTCTATTAATACCCTACCGACCCCTGTAGAAAAAGTTCGTTTGTTAATCGGTCCGGAAGGCGGCCTATCTGCCCAAGAGATCGATATGACTCAAGAATACCAATTTGAAGAAACGTTGTTAGGCCCACGCGTTTTGCGCACAGAAACCGCAGCGTTAACTGCAATTACCGCACTACAAGTTCGCTTTGGCGACCTTGGTTAAACGGAGAAGATCATGATTAAACTTGGCATAGTGATGGACCCAATTTCGTCCATCAACATTAAGAAGGATTCTAGCTTTGCCATGATGCTAGAAGCACAGCGTCGTGGCTACGAAATCCACTATATGGAAATGAATGATCTACACCTAGATCAAGGTGTTGCGATTGCAGATACAAAAGTGGTGACGCTAAAAGAAGATCCAAACGGTTGGTATGAGTTCAAGTCTGAGCAAACCATTAAACTGGCAGACTTAGACGCAGTATTGATGCGCAAAGACCCACCATTCGATACCGAATATATCTACGCGACATACATTCTTGAGCGCGCAGAGGATGAAGGTGCACTGATTGTTAACAAACCGCAAAGCCTGCGCGACTGCAATGAGAAACTATTTACCGCTTGGTTCCCAGAGCTAACGCCAACGACCATAGTGACACGTAAAGCGGAGAAAATTAAAGCCTTCCGCGAAGAGCATGGTGACGTGATCCTCAAGCCTTTAGATGGTATGGGTGGTGCATCGATTTTCCGCGTTAAAGAGAACGATCCAAACGTCTCTGTGATTATCGAAACATTGACCAACCACGGTCAAAACTACGCCATGGCGCAAACCTTTGTTCCAGACATCAGTAATGGTGACAAGCGTATCCTCGTGGTTGATGGCGAGCCAATGCCTTACTGCCTGGCACGTATTCCAGCCAAAGGGGAAACTCGTGGCAACCTTGCAGCTGGTGGCCGCGGCGAAGCTCGTCCACTCAGTGAGACAGATAAACAGATCGCAGAAGCTGTAGCGCCTACACTTAAAGAAAAAGGTCTTATCTTTGTCGGTCTCGACGTCATTGGTGACAAGCTAACTGAAATCAATGTGACAAGCCCGACTTGTATTCGTGAGATTGAAGCGGCTTTTGATATCTCAATTACGGGCAAGTTGATGGATGCCATCGAGCGTCGCATTAAAAAATAAAGTCCAATGGGGCCTAGTGCCCCACTTTGGTTTGACATAAGGCTGGATACTTATGAACTTAACTAACCACTTTTTAGTTGCTATGCCAGGGATGAAAGATCCCTACTTTCAGCGCAGTGTCATCTATATTTGTGAGCACAATCAGGACGGAGCCATGGGCTTGATGATCAGCTCTCCGATTGAGATAACTGTCGGTAAGATGCTTGAGCAAGTCAATGTTCAGCCCGTTCATCCCCAGCTAAAAACGGAAAACCTTGCCATGCCGGTATTAAATGGCGGTCCGGTTTCAGAAGATCGTGGTTTTATACTGCATCAACCAAAAGACAGATATGAGTCCAGTATTCAAATGACCGACCATATTTCTGTCACCACCTCAAAAGACATTTTAAGTGTCCTTGGTACGGAAGCTGAGCCTAATCACTACTTGGTAGCGCTAGGTTATTCTGGCTGGGAAGCGGGACAACTGGAAGTTGAGTTGGCTGAAAATTCTTGGCTAACCGTTGAAGCGGACCCAAGTGTGATTTTTGAAACACCAGTCAAAGAACGTTGGCAGAAAGCAGTCCAAATGTTAGGTATTGATGTGGCACAGCTATCAAGCGATATTGGTCACGCATAACCAATGGTAGTGAGGTCACTACCGCTCTTTTCGCTGGTCTTATTAACACCATTACTAGAAGCAAATTATGTCTAACAGAACCATCATGGCTTTCGACTTCGGCACCAAAAGTATCGGCAGTGCGATTGGTCAAGAGATAACCGCAACAGCATCACCACTGAAAGCTTTTAAAGCCAACGACGGTATCCCGAATTGGGATGACATCGAAAAGCAAATTAAAGAGTGGCAACCCAATCTACTCGTAGTTGGGTTACCTACAGATTTGCACGGCAAAGATTTAGAAACTATCACGCCACGCGCGAAGAAATTTGCTAAGCGTCTACAAGGCCGTTATGGCTTGCCTGTCGAACTGCATGACGAGCGTTTGTCGACCGCTGAAGCGCGCGCAGAGCTGTTTTCGATGGGTGGCTATAAGGCACTATCAAAAGGCAACATCGATTGCCAATCAGCAGTCGTGATTTTGGAAAGTTGGTTTGAAGCCCAATGGGGTGAGTAACAGACTCCAACGCAAAAATTCGCAGCAAACAAAAATCCCAAGCCTAAAGCTTGGGATTTTTCGTTTCGAGTTGGTCGCGATTACTCGCCCGCAACCTTCATTGTTTCAAGTAGGATAGAGCCTGTTTGGATCTGTGAGCGTGTCTCGACGTCGCTACCCACAGCGACAATCTGCTGATACATCTCTTTCAAATTACCTGCAATGGTAATTTCAGACACAGGGTATTGAATCTGGCCATTTTCGACCCAGAAACCTGCCGCTCCGCGTGAATAATCACCCGTCACCACATTGACACCTTGCCCCATCACTTCCGTGACCAATAGACCGGTGCCAAGCTCTTTAAGCATCTGCTCAAAGTTTTGGCCCGTCGACGTCACGTAACAGTTGTGGATGCCGCCCGCATGACCGGTTGGTGTCATCTTCATTTTACGCGCAGCATAGCTAGTGAGTAGGTAGGTCGCCAGTACACCATCTGTAATGATTTCTGTATCACGAGTGTATACACCTTCGCTATCAAATGGACTTGATGCCAAGCCGCGCAACACATGTGGACGTTCAGAAAGATTAAACCAGCTCGGTAGAACTTGCTGACCAAGATGATCCAATAAAAATGATGACTTACGGTAAAGATTACCACCACTGATCGCCATAACGAGGTGTCCCAACAGACCCGTCGCAACATCCGCGGCAAACATGACTGGATACTTGCCCGTGGCGAGGCGTTTTGCGTCTAATCGGCTAACGGTCTTTTCAGCAGCTTGGGCACCCACTTGCTCAGGAGCCCATAAATCGTCTTTATGACGCGCGACGGTATAACTGTAATCACGCTCCATCTCACCATTAGCGCCTTGACCGATCACACAACAACTGGTGCTGTGACGACTGCTGGCGTAACTGGCGAGCAAGCCATGGCTGTTACCGTAAACTTTCACACCATAATGGCTATCGTAGCTTGCGCCGTCACTCTGTTTGATCTTGCTGCTAAACGCCAACGCACGTTCTTCTGCAGCAATCGCCACTTGTGCGGCATAGTCAGGATCAGGCGTATCTGGGTGGAACAAGTCAAGATCTGGAATCTCTTGCACCATCAATTCTTTTGGCGCAGGTCCCGCACAAGGGTCTTCAGATGTGTATTGAGCGATATCTAGCGCAGCCAATACGGTTTGCTGAATCGCCTTTTCACTCAGATCAGAAGTGGATGCGCTGCCTTTACGCTGACCGCGGTAAACGGTAATACCCAGCGCCCCATCACTATTGAATTCCACGTTTTCCACTTCACACATGCGGGTAGAAACACTTAAGCCAGTCGACTTAGTAATGGCAACTTCTGCGGCATCAGCTTTGACTGCTGCCATCTCCAGTGCTTTCGCGACTGCAGCTTCTAGCTCAGCGCGTTGCTGAGCGACTTGCTCTTTTACGTCCATATTTCATCTAAATAATCATGAGTCTTGCTTCTAGGATAACAAGAATTTCGCTTTCTCCCCACGATTCTTGTTAAAATAGAGGAATAGATAGTCAAATAAGGCAAAACAGATGGCACGTAAAAATCAAAAAGCGCCATGGGAACCGGAAGAAGAGATCATCTGGGTAAGTAAATCCGAGATGAAGCGCGATATGGAAGAGTTGCAAAAGCTGGGTGAAGAACTGGTCGGTCTAAAACCGTCTACTCTGGCTAAGTTCCCATTGAGCGAAGATCTGGCTGAAGCAATCCACGATGCACAACGTTTTAAAAACGAAGCACGTCGTCGTCAGCTACAGCGAATCGGTAAGCTGATGCGTTACGAAGATCCAGAGCCAATTCAAGCGGCATTGGATAAGGTTCGTAACAAGCACTCGCAAAACACGGCAGTACTGCACAAGTTAGAGCAACTACGTGATCGTGTTGTTGAACAAGGTGATACGGCAATTGACGAAGTAATGGAGCTTTACCCAGCTGCAGACCGTCAACGTCTGCGTCAGCTTGCACGTCAAGCCGCGAAAGAAAAATCATCGAACAAGCCAGCAAAAGCGTTCCGTGAAATTTTCCAAGTGCTTAAAGAGCTCAATGACGAAGAGTTCTAACTCTCGCTCACTGACTCGAAGAAAATAGAAAAAAGGTTGCCCATTGAGCAACCTTTTTTGTTTTCACCAGCGTTGATTTAATGGCCTGCTTTCACAAACGCCGCTAACTCAGTGTTTGGGTGGGCAACACTGAGCTGGTCGATACTCGCTGCCACGGCAATTTTTCCATGGTTAATAAAGGCAAAATCAGTCGCAATAGCGCGCGCATCACTGACATGATGTGTCACCATGACCACGGTTAGATTGCGCTCATTCGCTAAACGTTGAACCAAACTCAACATCTCTTCACGCAGCAGGGGATCAAGTGCTGAGAATGGCTCATCCAATAGCCAAATCGGATGCGGCTGAACAAAACAGCGCGCCAACGCCACTCGCTGACGTTGCCCGCCTGAAAGTTGCTCTGGTAAGCGATCAAGTAACTCTTCAACGCCAACCTGTTGTGCTGCCCGTTCGATTTGCTGATGTTGTTCTGCCGTCAGTTTTAACCCCGGATGCAAACCAAGCCCAATATTCTCTCTCACACTCAAATGAGCAAATAGGTTATGTTCTTGAAACAGCATCGCTAATGGTCTTTGATGTGGAGCTTTACCGATTAACGATTCGTTTGCCGCAACAATATCGCCACTAATGGGCTCAATAAATCCCGCGATTAATGCCAGCAAGGTTGATTTGCCCGCCCCGCTAGGCCCCATCAAAGCGCAAATTGAGCCTGCCGCTATCTGCAAGTCAAAATCAAATGGCTGATTATGATAGGTATAATGAACTTGCTTAACATTTATCATGCTGAACCTTTGTATTGGCTTTAAACAGTTTTTCAATCAAAGTAAAACAGACCACGCTCAAGAGCAGCAAAGTTAAGGAAACGACACCAGCCGCTTCCATTTGATAGCTGCCTAATAGTTGGAAAAGGTAAAGTGGCAGAGTACGAAACTCTTGTCCGCCAAATAGCGCAATGGCCCCTAAGTCACCAATAGCCAACATAAAGCTGATCGAAAATGCATGCGCCATCGGCTTTTGCAAACCGCGCCACTCAATCACTTTGAAACGTTGCCAGCCTTTTAGTCCTAAACTCGCGGCAAGATATTGGTATTGCTGCTCAATCTGCAACATTGGCTGTGAGAGCGTTTTCACCACATACGGCAAGCCCATCAATGCATTCACCGCCACGACGATAAAAAAGGCAAAACTAAACACATCGGTAATATTGCGGAGCAATAAAAATAGACCGGTTGAAATAACCAGCCCTGGGGTCACCAGAATAATCGTCCCGAGTAACTCAATCTGATCAGCACGACGAGCCTTGTGATTCAGACGCAATCGCCGGCTAGTGGTCAACACCGCTAGACCCGCAGATAGGGCAATGACACTCGCTACCACAGCTACTTGCAAGGAAGCGAGTAGTGCTTGCCAAAAACGGGCATCGCTCAGCACGCTAACAAGCTGCGAGTTCAATCCACTGACGATCACCACCAGCAGCGGCGGTACCACTAGTAAGCTCGCGATAAGGATCCAAGCGCCATCCCAAATTTGCCATCCAAGCGTGTCGTTAACCAAATAACGTTGATGGGTCATCGAGCCACTACTTACCGCAACGGGTTTCGCCAAACGCTGAATCGTTAGCGCTAACACGCCACAAAGTAGCATTTGCCAAATCGCCAGTAACGCGCCAGCCTGTAAATCAAAATCAAACTTAATTGCTTGATAAATTGCCAGCTCAATCGTGGTTGATTTTGGTCCGCCGCCCAACGCCATCACAGTAGCAAAACTGGTAAAGCACAGCATAAACACGAGGCCAGAAACATGAGGCAACTGTTGACGCAGGCGTGGCCACTCCACCCACTTAAACTTCTGCCACTGACTCATACCAAGGTGGGCACACAGCTTATGTTGCTCTTGTGGAATGGATTCTAGCGCCTGCAATAAAAGCCGGGCAGCATAAGGGAGATTAAAAAAGGCATGCGCCAGCAAAATCCCATTCAACCCATAGATGGAAAACGGCAGCTCATCACCAAAATAAGCAAACAGATCGGCGAACAAGCCAGAATTACCATAAATCGCTAACAGACCAAAAACCCCGACTAAAACTGGCAATACCAAGGTTGAACTAAACAGTCTGAGTAGCAGATTTTTGCCTTTAAAATCACGTTTAGATAGCGCATGAGCAACCGGCAGCGCAAAACCGACACTAATGAGTGTCGAGAGAAACGATTGATAGAAACTAAACTGCGTGACGTGGCGGTAGTATGGGTCTTGCCATACCGCAAGAACATTCAGTGAGGGTGCCGCGTAGAACAACGCTGCTAGGGCTGAAAATACAAAGGTCGCGATAACCATCGCGACCACTAGCCCGATTTTAGGCGTACAATTCAAGCAAGCACCCTATCGAGTCAATGCGCTTTGCCATTCGCGAATCCATGCTTTACGCTGCGCTGCAACTTCATCGGAAGTAAAACTTAGCGCCTTAATTGGCACGCTCAAAGATTCATACCCTTGCGGCAATGCAATATCAGTCACTGGATACATCCAGTTGCCCGTTGGCATTGCCGATTGGAAGCCCTCACTTAAGATAAACTGCATAAATTTATCTGCTAACTCAGGGTGTTGCGAACCTTTAACTTTTGCAGCCACCTCCACTTGAGTGTAATGACCTTCAGAGAAGTTAGCCGCAGCAAAGCGCTTATCTTGCTCTGCGATAATGTGATAGGCAGGCGACGTGGTGTATGACAACACCATATCCGCTTCACCTTCGAGGAACATCGAGTATGCCTCAGACCAACCTTTGGTTACCGTCACCGTTTTTTGCGCGATTTTTTGCCAAGCCGCAGCAACATCGTCACCGTATACGGACTTCATCCACAACATAAACCCTTGTCCTGGCGTCGACGTTCGTGGGTCTTGATAGATAATTTTTAGATCATCACGCTGCTCCACTAGCTCTTTTAAGCTGGTCGGTGGATTGGCAAGCTTTTCCGTGTTGTAGACAAAAGCAAAATAACTAAAGTCATAAGGGACAAAGGTTTTATCTTGCCAACCACCAGGAATAGTAACGCTTGAAGTGTCGACCGAGTGTTCAACTAAAAAGCCGGTTTTCTTTGCCTCAGCCATAAGGTTGTTATCTAACCCTAAAACAATATCCGCTTTGCTTTTGCCATTTTCCAAACGCAGACGGTTCAGAATCGAAACACCGTCATCTAGGGCAACAAAGTTAACTTCACAGCCATCACACTGCGCTTCAAACGCTTTTTTCACTGCAGGAGCCGGTCCCCAATCAGCGGCAAAAGAGTCATAGGTATAAACGGTTAATGTATTGTCTGCGGCAAACGCAGAGAAGGAAGCACAAGCAATGGCTAGGGCTGTTAGAGTGGTTTTCACTGTTCGCTCTCCAAGGTTGAGCAGCACAGGTTTGAGGTCGAGGCTTAATTATCCATAATTATCAATTATCCTGACTCAATTCCTACGCCAGCATTATCTGGTTCAGGTACACGGGTCCCGACAATTGTCGATCTCAGCCAGTGCGCTGCACTTGGCTCCCCGATGAGTTTCGCCTCGATTGTAATCATTCCAAATATCAATGGCTACAATCAATCATCATAAAGTCAATTTATCCAATACCCAGACAACAAGGTTATCACTGACGTTGGTCATAGCCCCAACGAGGCACCAAACCTTGCTTAACGCCTAAATGGTCTAAGATCCTTGCCACCATAAAATCGACCAAATCGTCGATGGTTTTTGGCTGATGATAGAAACCTGGGGCCGCAGGCATAATTGTCACGCCCATCTGCGATAACTTGTGCATATTTTCTAAATGCAATGTTGAAAAAGGGGTTTCTCTTACGACAAGTAACAACTGCCCACGCTCTTTCATCACCACATCCGCAGCGCGCTCAATCAAGTTGTCCGACATACCGTGGGCAATAGCGGCAACACTGCCAGCTGAACAAGGGCAAACGACCATTTGTTTGGGGGCAGCAGACCCTGAGGCGACAGGAGAAAACCAGTCGTCTTTACCACAAACAATCAGTTTACTCGGCTCACAGTTAAGATGCTCCACCAGCGCCTGTTTAGCTGCATCAGGGCCACTTGGTAGCTTTAACCCATGCTCGGTGGCAAGCACCACGCGAGCAGCAGATGAAATCAGTAAGTAAACTTGATAGTTAGCCGCAAGCAAACATTCTAATAAACGTAGTCCGTAAGGCGCTCCTGAAGCGCCTGTAAAAGCGAGCGTTATGGCTTTATTATCTTGCTGTGTCATCAATCTTATTCCGCGAGTTTGGCGAGAAGCTTGCCGTGAATACCGTCAAATCCACCATTACTCATCACTAGGATGTTATCGCCCGGTCTAGCACTCTTGGCAATTTGCGCCACTAGTTGGTCAATATCATCATTAGTGTAAGCTGGCTGAGGGCACTGCTCTGCTATCTCCGCAACTGACCAAGCAATTCCTTCCGGTTGATAGAGGTATACCTCATCAGCATGATGCAATGAAGCCGCAAGTGTTTGTTTGTGTACTCCACGCTTCATGGTCGCTGAACGCGGCTCTAGCACAGCGATGATCTTGTCATTGCCAACCTTGTTACGCAGACCACCTGTGGTCAGTTCAATCGCAGTAGGGTGATGAGCGAAATCGTCGTAAACCTTAATCCCTTTGACTTCGCCTTTTAACTCGAGACGTCGTTTAGTATTAATAAACTTACCCAACGCCTCACAGGCTAAGTCAGGTGTGACACCCACATGGCGCGCAGCAGCGATCGCCATCAATGCATTGTCAACGTTGTGGTCACCAACGAGATCCCATTTCACCGTGCCGACATGTTGCTGTTTAAGATAAACATCAAACTGTGAGCCATCTTTGGTGATTTTCTCAGCGCGCCAATCATTCTCTTCGCCAGTAAACTCGGTTTCACTCCAGCAACCACGCTCTAACACGTCAGCAATCGCCGCATCTTTGCTCGGCGCAAGGATACGTCCGTTACCCGGAACCGTGCGCACTAGATGATGGAATTGACGTTTAATCGCTTCAAGATCATCAAAGATGTCAGCATGATCGAACTCTAAGTTGTTCATCACTAACGTACGCGGATGGTAGTGAACAAACTTTGAACGCTTATCAAAAAAAGCACTGTCATATTCGTCTGCTTCAACGACAAAAAACATACTTTCGCCCAAACGAGCAGAAATTCCAAAGTTGCCCAATACGCCGCCAACCAGAAACCCAGGTTGGTAACCGCATGCCTCTAACACCCAAGCAAGCATACTTGAAGTTGTGGTTTTACCATGAGTGCCTGAAACCGCGAGTACCCAGCGATCATGAAGTAAAAATTCTTGTAGCCATTGCGGGCCCGAAGTGTAACGCAAGTTATTATTTAACACATATTCAACGCAGGGATTGCCACGACTCATTGCATTACCAATCACCACGAGGTCTGGAGCCGGGTTTAACTGAGATGGGTCAAAACCTTCTATTAGTTCAATACCTTGAGACTCAAGCATCGTGCTCATTGGTGGGTAAACGTTTGCGTCACTCCCTGTTACTTTATGGCCAAGCTGGCGCGCTAACATTGCCGCACCACCCATAAAGGTGCCACAGATCCCCAAGATATGAATATGCATAAACTAAACCTTGTTCTACGCGAAAATTAACCGCTTCATTATGGCGATAATAGCCGTAAAAGCGAACCATTTTGATCACGCTAATGTGACGAAAATGTCCAAATCCTTGTGGCTTTTGATAGCAAAAGTCGCCGCTGCAACGCGCCTTTGGGCAACTAAATAAATTGAGATCTCAGTCAATTACTTCAGTACCCATAAAAAGATCTACGTCTTACACTTATTAAGGTCAGTGAGGTTTCGTAGAAAACCCGCTGTTTTATTAAGCCCCCACAATAGCTAAACACAAAAAGGAAACACCATGTCTGGAATGCGCACCCTTGGCGAATTTATCGTTGAGAAACAAGCAGACTTCCCGCACGCAAGTGGCGATCTTTCTTCATTACTCGCTTCCATTCGCTTAGCTGCGAAGATAGTAAACCGAGAGATCAATAAAGCAGGTCTTGCCGATATTACGGGTTCTGTAGGCGCAGAGAACGTACAAGGCGAAGAGCAACAAAAGCTCGATTTGTACGCGAATGAAAAATTCAAAGCCGCATTAGAGGCTCGTGACCAAGTCTGCGGAGTTGCGAGTGAGGAAGAAGATGAAGCTGTTGCATTCAACAAGGAGCTCAACAAGAACGCTAAGTACGTGGTTCTGATGGACCCGCTTGATGGCTCATCCAACATTGATGTTAATGTCTCTGTTGGCACGATCTTCTCAATTTACCGCCGAGTATCACCAATCGGTACCCCACCAACCCAAGAGGACTTCCTCCAGCCAGGTAACAAGCAAGTGGCTGCAGGCTATGTTATCTACGGCTCGTCAACCATGTTGGTGTACACCACAGGTAACGGTGTTAACGGCTTTACCTACGACCCTTCGTTAGGCACTTTCTGTCTCTCCCATGAGAACATGATGATTCCTCAAGATGGTCAAATCTACTCAATTAACGAAGGCAACTACACGCGCTTCCCGCTTGGTATCAAAAAGTACATCAAGTACTGCCAAGAGAACGACGCGGCATCAAACAGACCCTACACATCACGCTACATTGGCTCGCTTGTTGCCGATTTCCATCGCAACTTGCTCAAAGGTGGGGTGTATCTCTACCCAAGCACCCAAAGTCATCCACAAGGGAAGCTACGTCTATTGTACGAGTGCAATCCTATGGCCTACATTGCCGAGCAAGCGGGTGGTATCGCATCGGATGGCGTTAACCGAATCATGGACATCAAACCGACCGAGTTGCACCAACGCGTGCCATTTGTCGTTGGGTCGAAAAACATGGTGGCAAAAGTCGAAGACTTTATTGAAAAGTATCGCGACGAAGAACAGTAAGAAAAAGCGCCTTAGGGCGCTTTTTTTATAACCGTTTGTTTACATTAAATGCAATTTCGCTTTATGGTATTAGGCGCATTTTTGACCAAGCAAATACCAATCTGGATAGGTAAGGAATCAATGCTTGTCTAGGTGGGAAAAACATAAGGATATAATACATGAGCTTGAATGACGTACCTGCTGGTAAATCTCTACCAGATGATCTCTATGTCGTGATTGAAATTCCAGCCAACGCAGACCCGATCAAATATGAAGTAGACAAAGACTCAGGAGCGGTGTTTGTTGACCGCTTTATGTCAGCTCCGATGTTCTACCCATGTAACTATGGCTATGTAAACAATACCCTCTCCCTAGACGGTGATCCGGTCGATGTATTGGTTCCGACCCCCTATCCATTGATGCCTGGCTCAGTTATTCGCTGTCGCCCTGTTGGCGTTCTAAAAATGACAGATGAGTCCGGTGAAGATGCTAAAGTCGTCGCCGTCCCGCATACCAAACTATCGAAAGAATATGATCATATTCAGGATGTTGACGATCTACCTGAACTGCTGAAAGCGCAGATCACTCAGTTCTTTGAACGCTACAAAGAGCTAGAAGCAGGAAAGTGGGTTAAAGTTGATGGCTGGGCAGATGTACAAGCCGCACGTCAAGAGATACTAGAGTCATTTGAGCGCGCACAAAAGTAACCAGCTAAAATGATGACAAAAGCCAGCATTGCTGGCTTTTTCACTAGAAGAAATTAAGTCGACCATTCGCGTAATCGTTCTGGAAAAATGGATTAATATCATCGCAAATACCATGATATGGCTTACCGATTAAACCCAATACGTATGCGTTTTGAGAACAGTAGTTCTGCTTGCCCTCCTGATAGCCGACTTGATAGGCCTGAAACATTTCCTCGGTGAACGGCTTAGGCGCACTCAAGCTAACAAGTTTGTCTTGAGATTGAAAAGTTTGCCCCTGCTCTGCTCGATCTTGTCCATAGCTTTGCCAAGTGTCTACCGAATAGAACTCTGGTAGAGGTGGTGATACACAACCGACAATAAACAAAGAAATTAGCACCAATAACCATTTCATTTGCTCATTCCTCCATACTGATGGTGATAGCCCAACCGCAGCCAATTTTTTGCACTACACGCGCTGACTCCAGTCTCCTGATGAAATTATAACGTCTAATAACGATGCATCCTGGTATAGATATATCCAAGCTTGACCAAAGGGTGTGTCAATCAATTCACGACGATATTCCACTGGCACGTCTTCTAATTGATCAAGCGCTTGCAACATCACCTCATCGACAAGATACACCTCACCAAAAATCGCTTGATGCCCACTTATTACGGCTGGGTATGCACCAAGATCATAAAGGGCATAATTAGGTGCAGTCTCATGCAGCCCCAACAGTTGTGCATTTGCCAAATAGTGATGGTTACTTTCTCCTTGGCGCAATGTGCCGTAAACAAACACGAGATGCTGCATAAACTTCCCCTTAGTTAAACTCAAACTGATAAAGCAAGTCGACGGCACTATCTAACCCAGAGACTGCTTCTAAATAGAGATCTTTCATCAAACGATATCGAACCGTAAACTCACCAACCGAATCGAAAATACCTACACCATATTTCACTTGTAGACCAGGTAATACGTAACCACTAACGGTCACTTGCGAGTCATCTCCTGACCCAGCAGTATTTAACTGCAAGTCTTGGACACCAAAGGCTTCGCCTAACTCACCGACCACTTTACCGCTTTTTGCCAAACTTAGCCCAATCAAGGTCGTGGTCATCGCATTGCCCCCAGACTCACCATCAATATCCTGCCCACGCAATAAGTATGAGAGCGCGTTGGCTTGAGGCATGGCAGGTTCAGAGAAAATGGTCAATTGAGGCTCATCAGCAGGACCACTGACTCGCACACCTGCCGTTACATCATCTTGGGTATTGTCAGGATTACGAATCGCGGTGATTTGCACATAGGGTTGATCCGCAGGTCCATTCATCAAGATCTTACCCTCTTTAATCAACAAGTCTTGTCCAAAGGAGGTGTATGAGCCGTTTTCAATGTTAACTTCCCCTACCACAAAAGGACCTTTGTTTTTCTGCGTCACATTGAGGTTGCCAACTAAGCCGCCCTCAAGACCAAAGGCCGACAATTTGAAATCATCACCAATGGTAAGATTGATATTGGTTTCAATATCAAATGGTACAGTGTTGCCTTCAGCCACAGGCTGACCTTGTGCGTCGACAATCACTTGATCTTTGGAGACCTCAATCGCACTCGGTGGCAAATCATCGATCACAATACGCCCCCAAGGGAGGGCAATGGTGCCATCTATCCGCGCATGTTTCGGAGAGGCTGAGATGGTCATATCTGGGATGACTTTCACTTTAACCATCGGCGGCATAACCACCTTGAGTTCCTCAGCAAATACCCGAGCTTGTGTGCGCCATGCGGTTAGATCCTGCCAGTTGGCATCGCCAGACACCTTCAGTTGCCCATCTGGTGTTTGCAGCGCGGCATTTAATTTCGCATCATAACCGGTGAAGTCGAGCACTAACTGACCAGAATCGACCTCTATCGGCGATATCTCGCCTTTGAGCATAATGTCGTCAACCTTAAACTGGCCATTAACCCTAGGATGAAGCAGAGGACCAGATAACTTGAGATCGGTTTCAATATTAGATTTAAGCTGGCTATACTCCCCCACCAAGACGTTAAGGAAATCAAGGTTAAAGGTGCCCAAAGCTAAGCGACCTTCTATTTGCTTATCGCTGGCTAGCACATCGGGAATGGTGACTTCACCACTGATATCACCATTATCAGTCACATCAAACAACCAGTCGGCTTTTAACTGATTATTGGCAATGTTGGCATTGAGTTTCACGCTCTCCCAACCGAACACTAATGGTTGTTCAAGTTGCTGAGTCACGCCGCCTTTCGGCATGATAATTTTTGCAATCAATTCAGGCGCTTTGCTTGGTGCCCATTTCGCCCAGACAGAGGCATCAACCGAACCATCAAGACGGGTCTTTTCCGGCAGTAGTGCGGCTAACTGAGCAAAGTTAAATGCATTAATCGAGAGTTGCGCTTCCCCTGTCTTACCTACCTGAATATCTTTGTCCAAGCAGATCGTCGAGTTCTCTTGTCGCCAGCAATGAGCACCGACCGAGGCCATTTCAGTCGCCCCATCAAATTCTAGAGAAATCGGCTCTTCTAGACGCCATTCACCTTGTTCGGTATTAACCATCATGCGCTGCAATTGACCACGCCAATTAAGGTCAGGCTGAGTCGTTGCACTACCACTCAACGCGAGACTGGTGGAGATCAACGATGAGCGTACATCTAACCTTGCTTCGTGAGCCTGCTCTGTTCCAGACGCGACAAGTGCAATATCGTCAATCTCAGTACCCTGATAATTGAGTGCGTTCACCTCCAACTTAACGTTGCCGTGAGGTGCTGGAAGTGGGACAACATCCCCAATCAGCTTAAGTGATTTAACCTGAGCCTCTCCTCGCCAATCGATATCATTGACCGCTAAGTCCATTGTCACCTGTGGCTCCGCTAACTTGCCACTCATTTGAATCGAACCTTTTGCGCGACCTTTTAGTTCCGGTATCGATTTGGCAATCTCAGGCAAATTTAAGTTAATCGACATATCCCACTGCTGCTCCAGCATGCCGTTCGCTTCAAGGGAGTTGGGACCATGGGACAACACCAACTTTGGCGTTTGCAGCGATAAAATGCCTTTCCCTTTTCGATCTGAGACATCCAACGAACCAACAATATTGAGCGGGTATTGTCGTAATATGCCGTCAATATCAAGCATAGGAACAGAGACTTGCCAACCACCTTGTTTGGTGAGGCTACCTGTAGTGCTCACCTTACCACTGATGTTGCCTTCCGCTTCCTGCCATTGCAGCCCCGGTTGGACGTTCGACAGACTCAAATCTGCAGACCAATTGATTGGTGCTTGCCAGTTCACCATGGCTTGACCTGCAATCGAACCACCCAAGGTATCAATGCCTAATTCAGTAAACTGGATTTGTGAAAGGTCACCTTTACCTTGTAGAGCAAGGGAAACATCAGGGATTGGCTTGCCCTGCGCACTCCCCTGCAAGCTCAACTCATAGCCTTTGAGCGACCCCTGGGCTGTAAACTTATCGACATCAGCTTGATAGTCAGCATCACCCCGCAATGGCCACTGAGCTTTTAACTTATCGATTGAGACAGTAAAAGGAAGATTAGGGTCAAGAGGTTCCAATTGTCCCTGAATGTCTGCTTTGAGCAATTTATCTAATTGAGCATTTAACGAAAGTTGCGCCACGCTACCATTCGCCGTTAATGCGATGCGCTGTCCCTTTACTGGCTCAATGCCCAAGGTGGCATCTAGATTAAGGTCTAGTGGATAGCCTTGTTTGAGGGTCACTTTTCCCGCGAGCTTCCCTACTACCTCTGGCATATCCAGCTCTAGGGTTGATAAGGTCACGTCATAGCCAGAAGCTACGCCCGCTAAACCTAAATGGTTAACGATCACAGGAGAGGCTTGCTGTAACTGAAAGTTATCGATATCTAGTCGTTGAAGAACAATAGCAAGCGGCAGTTCAACTTCCGGTAAAACGATGGCTGAACTCTCTTGCTTAGTCGCAGGAGGCGCGGCAGCATTCTCCTCACTCGGAGCAAGCTTTACCAGTGCGTTATTAAGCTGAGTCGGGCGAATCGTTAAGCGGTTCCCTTGAAAAGAAAACCCAGTAGAAAAACTTTGCCATTGAATATGGTTGCCGAGAATATCGAGATCAATATCCTCCAAAGATATCTGACCGACCCGTATCGGTAATGGCGTAGTGATCGCACCATTGCTACTCGATGTTTGATCACTTTGAGGTTGAGACTCCGGCAGTTGCGTTAAGCTAAACTTAACCCCTTTGAGTGACGCCTCATCAACACACACGCTAGGCTCAGTGAAACACGCAGGTTTAACCGCTAAGGTCAATGAGTCAATCTTGGTTTCTAGGTGCAATTGCGGGTCAAGGTAACTGACTTGCTGCAAAGTAAAACGTGGAAAAAGACTCCCCTGGTAGTGCTCAACACGCAGTTGAGGAACCAATCGCTCAGCTCCCCAGAGTACAACACCCAGTCCGGGCTTGGTAAACAAGAGCATCGCCAACGCAAGCACGAGTAGAATAACAATGCTTAGTAACGATACTGAGAGCCATTTAGACCACTTTAATACCACCTTGGTCATAGCTCAGGTCCTAAAGTAAAGTGAATTCTGAATTCGTCTCCAGGTGTTGCATCAAGCCCCCAAGCAAAATCTAATCGCACAGGGCCCACTGGCGATGCCCAGCGGACACCGACACCGACACCACGTTTGAAATCAGGAGTATCATTGAACGCATCACCATAATCATAGAACATGGCGCCCCACCAATTGCCAACCACTCGGTAGTTATATTCGAGTGAAGTGACCGCAACAAACTTCGCCCCCGACAATGCCCCACTGCTGTCTTTTGGTGAAATCGATTCATAACCATAACCACGCAAGTTGTTATCACCACCAGCAAAAAAACGCAGCGATGGAGAAAGCTTATCGAAATCATCAACGATATTTGCTCCCCCACCAATGCGGAAAATACCTCGATGATTTTCGCCAGCACTGCGTATCCAAGACATTCCACCA
The DNA here is from genome assembly GCF_009938205.1 of Vibrio panuliri. NCBI lineage: Bacteria > Pseudomonadati > Pseudomonadota > Gammaproteobacteria > Vibrionales > Vibrionaceae > Vibrio > Vibrio panuliri. The sequence continues at coordinate 2,908,403 of NZ_AP019654.1, forward strand.
ATTAGACGCAGAACATCGGTTTCTGACAATGCTTTGGCGTTACCGTACTCAACCGTTAAGCTTTGCTTATCACCCCATGTAGGCATGGCTCCACCACGTGAACGCGTACGATTAAAAGAGATCCCTGGCATCAAGAATTGCGCATTGTCATCTTGAATACCCTGTTCGTAGTTCTCCAATAGGTAGCGAATAAACACCGTACGATGCCAGCCATTATCAAGCGTCCAGTGACGCTCTAATGCTAAGTTAGACTCCAGACTTTTCGTGTCACGATTATCCACATTTTTCATCCCATACTGGATGCGATAGTAATCATTAAGCGCATCTGCCATAGGGATACGGTAGCCAGCCGTAATAGTTTGCTCCGGCTTAGAGAGTGAAAAACTACTGTCAAAACTGTGCCCCCGCGAGCTCAGCCATGGTTTCTTCCACTTAAGAGAGCCTCTCACACCGACATCCGTTGAATAACCGATACCTGTCTCCAACTTATTGCGCGCTTGGGGAGCAAGCGATACTTTAACCGGTAACTCACGTCCCTCGCCTAACATACTCAGGTCAGGCTCGACAAACACTGATGAGAACCAATCGGTATTAGAGAGATTCTGGTTATATTTACCAATTTCAGACACTAAATAGGGCTCGCCAGTCTCATAAGGTTGCAACGAGCGCACACGATCTTCTCGGATTTGGCTACCCGTAATGGTGGTTTCGCCAAAGTGATAACGAATACCACTGTCATAGTGAAGATGAATATTGGCTTGGTTTCGGGTAGGGGAAACCTCCAACCGGCTAACCACAAAGTCTCCCTCAAAATACCCTTTCTGTAGCGCTAAGTTGCGTATGCCCGACTTGAGTTGATCATAAAATCCGTGATTTAAACGCTCCCCCACTTTTAAACCGCTGTTCTTCACCAAGTTAGCAAAATCGGGGTCTTGGCTAGCCTCACCATCAATCTTAATATCGAGAATGTGAATGAGCATCGCAGCTCCTGGCGTCACCGTGACGATCAACTCATCACCTTTATCTGAGGTTTGGAAGTCAAACTGAGGATGGTAGTAACCCAACGCATTCAACGCTTCGGTAATGTTCCTTTCTAAGCGAGCTTGAAAGCGCAATGATGTGTCGTATTCTTTTTCTGGTATTGAAGAAAGATAAACATTGACGTTTTCTTCAACTTTCCCTGCCAAGCCTTTTACAGATAGCTTTGTTCCACTCGCCATAACCACACTCGGTATGCAGAGGAGAGCAACAGCGATAGCTAATGGCTTTTTTATCATGGACTTTAGACACTTTTGTTACGTATTGTTTGTAGTAAATGATAACGTGAGTTATTAAATTCGTCTGTAGGAAAAACGTTATTTTCCCGGTCTAAAGATACCTAAGCGACTTCAATTGCTAAACTTCCGTTTGTTGACGAATGGTATCTGACCACTTGAAAAGTGCGTATTCAGAAATACATGGACGATCAACAAGCTTAAGACAACAGCCACGCTTAGAGGTTCGATCACCATCGCCCAGATCACGTAAAACGATCTTGGTGCAAAATAAGCAGAAAAGGAAAGTCATATGTCAGACAAGCAAACCTTAATTAGCCCTGAGTTGGCCCTACCAGGGCGCAGTGAAGCGCTCACGATTGATGAGCAACACTTTGTAAACGGGTCATACTTGAAAGCGCCGCTAGAGTCTCATCAACAACAAATCCTCCTTGGCATGGGATGCTTCTGGGGTGCGGAAAGATTATTTTGGCAAATCGATGGCGTGATGAGCACTTCCGTTGGCTATGCTGGTGGATTTACGCCAAACCCAACTTATGAAGAAGTGTGCAGTGGCATGACAGGTCACGCGGAAGTAGTGCGAGTCGTCTTCGATCAACGAATCATAACGCTCGAAACGCTACTGCGTCATTTTTGGGAGCGCCACGACCCAACTCAAGGTATGCGTCAAGGAAATGATCTTGGTACGCAATACCGCTCAGTCATTTTTGCCGAGGATCAATTACAACTTGAACTGGCACAGCAGAGTAAAGCGGAATACCAAACACTACTTGGCAACCGTGGTATCACCACTGAAATCGCTATCGTGAAAGACTACTACTATGCCGAAAGCTACCACCAGCAATATTTAGCGAAAAATCCTAATGGCTATTGTGGTCTGGGTGGGACTGGCGTTTGTTTTCCACCCGAAGCGTAATCGACTATGGTCTGGCTAGTGAAGTAGAGATTTGAGTATATACTTTACTTGCGACAGTAAAGTCTCAATAAAACAGGAATATATAATGACAAATAAAACCCTACTTGCGCTCGCTATTGCATGCTCTCCAATGTTTGCCACCGCTCACAACCTGACCATAGGTCAAAACGCACCGAGCGTCGATATTGCCAGTCATGGTGAGATCTTGGTGCAAGGCAATGATGCCATTTATCAAGCATGGAGCAGTAACGATATGCTCGGTAAAGTACGCGTCGTACAGGCCATTGCAGGCCGCAGTAGCTCTAAAGAGATGAACGCACCATTGATGGCGGCAATCACGGCATCAAAGTTCCCAGCGGAAAGCTACCAGACCACAACAGTCATCAATCAAGATGATTCAATTTGGGGGACGGGGTCATTTGTCAAATCATCAGCAGAAGATAGCAAAATGTCTTTCCCATGGTCTTCAATGGTACTGGATGAAGATGGCGCTCTCGCCACAGCTTGGCAGTTGCAACCAGAGTCCTCTGCGATTGTCGTACAAGATAAACAGGGTAAAGTGTTGTTTGTAAAAGAAGGGCAACTTTCTGCCGAAGAAATTCAGCAAGTTCTTGAGCTGATTAAGCAAACTTTGTAACCAATTCAAATTTACCTGACGTTTCAAAACTGAGTTGTTATAGTATAACAACTCAGTTTTTTTTGGTTATTTCTTTGGTTGGCTAACTGTGTTCTATCGCTTGGGATTTTTGTCATCGCATAAGTTTCTGGTTGTACTTTGTACAGTCATGCTACTGCTATGGACAAACTTAGCCGTCATTCATCACCAACTTGATCTTGATACCCAACACCATGAACATCACACTTGCCAGCTTTTTTCCTGTATCACAAACGGCGCAAAAACCAGCGTCTTAACTCTACTACTCAATAACGCCACCGAAGCGCCACCCTCGCTGACAATTTATCGTTACTTAGAAGTGCCGCTGATCGCGCAAATCGCCCGTGCGCCACCTAAGCTTATCTGACTAAATCTATTTAATTTTCTCTATCTAAGATGGTCTTAGGTATACCGCATACTCACCAAACAATAGGCGGGTATGATGATAAATATTGATAAGTTCTAGGAAGATATAATGAACAAGTTTTCTCCAGTCGCTCTTGCTCTAGGTTTGGTATTCTCTCATTCAGCGCTTGCTGATGAAGGTTTTCGTCAACACGATGCCCATGTCCATGGTGAAGTTGAGTTCAACATTGCTCAGGATGGGAATGAGCTATTAGTTGAAATTACGGCTCCAGGTGCTGATGTGGTCGGTTTCGAACATGCACCGGAAAACGATGCCCAGAAACAAGCACTTAATAAAGCCATTGCTCAACTAAACAAACCTGAAGGGGTTCTTGTGATCTCACCTGCGGCACAGTGCGAGGTTGAACATGTGTCTGTCAGTCATACGTTAGGTACAGATGCCCATCATGATCATGGTCACGACCACGACCACGACCACGACCACGACCACGACCACGACCATCATGATGATAAAGCCCATCATCAACATCAAGAAAAACATGCCGATCATCATGATCATGACGGGCATGACCATGAAAAGCATCACGCGCATGAAGCCCATGGTGGTCACGGTGAATTTACCGTTGAGTACCACTACCAATGTGGTGCAATCGACAAACTAGAAAAAATCGATACCCAATGGTTTAAATTGTTCTCTGGCACTGAGAAAATCCATGCCAACGTGCTAACAGACTCAACCCAAGCTGTTGCGGAGCTTAACGCGAGCAACACCAGTATCAAACTGTAATTGAGAATGAGCTTGGCATGCTTGCCAAGCTCTACTTGTCATTGATATTAGTTGGAACATTCAATGGATAACAGCTCACTGCCACCAGTGATCAATCTCGACAATGTACATTTTGCCTGGTCGAACACAGCAAGCCCTACGCTAGTGATCGAACACTTAGAAGTGCAAAGTGGAGAGCACTTATTTATCAAGGGACCAAGCGGTTGTGGTAAATCCACTCTACTTGGCTTACTCACCGGTATTAACCAAGCGCAACGTGGCTCTGTAACGATCTTGGGAGAAAACCTCGCCGACTTAAGCAGCCATCAGCGAGACCGTTTTAGAGCGGATAATATCGGCTACATTTTCCAGCAATTTAATCTGCTGCCCTACTTAAATGTGATTGAAAACGTCACCTTGCCTTGTCGCTTTTCTTCTCAGCGACATCAACGTGTCACAACCACATTAGAGCAGCGAGCAGAAGAGTTATTGAGCAAACTGCATTTACCCCAAAGTTCACTCAATAAGCCAGTGATTGAGCTGAGTATTGGTCAACAACAGCGCGTAGCGGCTGCGCGAGCCCTGATCGGAAATCCACCACTGATCATCGCCGATGAACCGACGTCTTCACTCGATCATGAAAACCGCACCGCCTTTATCGAATTGTTACTTGAGCAAGTGAACCACGCTAATGCGACACTGATTTTTGTCAGCCATGACCCAACGCTTGAGCCTCTTTTTGATCGCAGTATCGATCTTCGTCAAATCAACCAAGCGGGAGAGCTACTATGAGCCCGACCCTGATGCTCGCATGGAAAAGCGTCAATAACCGCCGCTTGACCGCATTTCTCACCATCCTCACTGTCGCGGTATCTTTAGTCTTACTGCTTGGCGTTGAACGTATTCGTACACAAGCAAAAGCAAGTTTCGCTAATACCATTTCAGGTACAGATCTGATTGTCGGAGGACGCTCAGGACAAGTTAACTTGCTACTTTACTCTGTGTTTCGTATTGGTAATGCCACCAATAATATCGACTGGAAAAGCTATCAAGAGTTTAGTCAGCATCGCTCAGTCGATTGGACAATTCCTCTATCACTTGGCGATTCTCACAAGGGATTTCGTGTTCTTGGCACCAATCAAAGTTACTTCGAACACTATCGCTATGGTAGTAAGCAACACCTAGCTCTCGCGCAAGGCAAACCCTTTGCTGGCTTATTTGAAACCGTGATTGGTGCAGATGTAGCCAAACAACTTGGCTACACGATTGGTAGCGAGATCATCATCGCTCATGGGATTAGTGATGTCGGTTTTAGTCGTCATGATAACTTACCGTTTAAAGTGGTCGGCATTTTCGCCCCAACAGGAACACCCGTCGATAAAACGGTTCATGTTTCATTGGAGGCGATTGAAGCGATCCACGTAGGTTGGGAGTCCGGCGCCCGGCTCGGCGCAACACCCACAGCAGAGCAGCTTGAACAACATAGCTTCCAACCCAAGCAGATCACCGCGATGCTGATCGGGTTGAAATCAAAAATCCAAACCTTTGCTTTGCAACGCCAAATCAACACCTACCCACAAGAGCCGCTTAGTGCGATTTTGCCCGGCATTGCGCTGCATGAACTGTGGGGCATGATGTCTATTGCTGAGCAAGCATTGATGGTTGTCTCTGGGTTTGTTGTCGTTGCCGGTCTATTAGGCATGCTCTCTAGCCTACTTACCAGTTTGCAGGAAAGACGCAGAGAGATGGCTATCCTACGTGCAATGGGGGCAAGACCAAGGCATATATTCAGCTTATTAATTTTGGAAGCGAGTGCCTTAACGGCAATTGGCATCGTTGTTGGGGTTGGCTTGCTCTATGGCTTATTAGCACTTATCGGCCCGTTCGTTACCCAAAATTATGGTATTCAACTACCACTAGTCATGTTGTCCTATCATGAACTGGGCTTAGTTGCCGCGGTTCAAATTGCTGGCACACTGATTGGATTCTTTCCTGCACTGCGAGCGTACCGCCAATCTCTCAGTGACGGAATGACCATACGAGTTTAAATACGAGATAAGAAATGAAGAAAATAGTTTTACTACTCAGTTGCATCATGAGTTTCGCTATCCCCCTACAGAGCGTAGCTAATGAAGAAACACTCACCCTAGATTGGATTGACTTAATTCCAGAAGCTGAGCGTAACCAGTTTGATGCGATGGGCATGCCCCTTGTCACTGACCATTCTGGTGGCGCGATGGAGCAATCAAAACTAGGGACAGTCAGGCAAGAGCTCAATGGCAGTAAGGTTAAAATTCCTGGTTTTGTCATTCCTCTCGAAGGGGACGATGAGAAAATCACGGAGTTTTTGTTAGTCCCGTACTTTGGGGCGTGTATTCATGTACCGCCACCACCACCAAACCAAATTTTGTACGTAAAGTTCCCTAAGGGGGCGCCAATACAGCAGTTGTGGGATGTCGTTTACGTTATCGGGACACTGAAAACTGAAACGCTCAATCATGAGTTGGCCGAGACCGGCTATCTCCTCGAAGGCACTGAGATCGCCGAATATGACTATTAATGCATAATTAACAAATTAGTAACCTGTTAATCTTCCTTGTTATATGAGGTATCTAGACAGATACACCAACACCGCTAGGTAAACCAATAACAGCAAGGCGATTGACAGGTGTTTTTTTAGTTTATTATCAATCGAAAACTTCATGAACACCCCGCAAATAACGATAACAACTTTAACAAATTATTATCATTTGGGGTAGCAGATTTTGCCGGACAGCCTCACATTAGTTTCACTGGCAGCAACTGATTGAACAAGGTAGAGTGATGGGGCTAAACATAAAGATTCACGTTCGGGTATAACCCACTGTTGGATAAGGTAATCTCATGTCTGAAAGCAACAAACCAGTAACGCTTGAACACGATCCTCAACCGGAACCTCGCCAAGAGAAAAAGTCCAGCTATGTAAAGGATAGTGCAAGCCGAGTATTGCATATCGCCCAAGCGCATGGCTTAGATGCCCTGTTACAAAAAGAGGCACCGCAAAAACCCGCCCTCGAGAGAGCATTAGTTCGCGAGCGGAATCGACGTGAACAAAGGCAAAAAAATCTTGAACATATCCTCAAGTTAGCTCACCACTCTTGCCAAGATGAAACTGCTGGAGAGCCAGATCAAGACTGGCTATATCGCTTCTTTGATATGGCACAAGAAGTTCATAACCCAGCCATGCAACGGTTATGGGCGCAAGTGTTTAAGCGTGAAGTAACCAACCCAGGCTCAACGTCAATGAAAGCCCTTAAAGTGCTGCATGACATGGCCCCAAAAGAAGCACAGATTCTACAGAGAGCGGCATCGTTAGCCTGTAGCTTTGGGCACGACAATAGTCGCAAGTTACTAGTAGGGTTTCGAGCGCAAGGTGGCATTTTTAGTTTTGGTAAGCGCAATATCACCAACAGTATTAATGTAGGTAGCTTCCAACTGCCCTACTCCAGCCTGTTAGTGCTGTTTGAACTTGGCTTAATGCATGGCACTGAACTTGAGTCAGGCGAGATTGAACTGGAATCATCACTTCCATTGAGTTACCAAGGGAAGAACCTCGCTCTGCAAGTCCATGGCAAAGGGGTCAGATTGCTCTACTACCGCTTCTCTCCGACCGGAAACGAGTTATGTAAGCTGCTGGGGAACAAGCCGAATAGCCAATACTACGATCAGCTTGTTGCACTATTAGGGCAGAAATTCACGGTTCAAACTGAAGTGAAAAGCAGCGTCCATCATACGGTGTGACAGAACACTGCGCTCAAGATAGATTTTAGCGTCGAGAAAAAAACGCCAGCATTTTACTGCTGGCGTTTTTGGTTTCTGATTAAAGCTGCAGTCAACAACGCTGCAGCTTCAAATATGCAGGTTATTACGCTTTGAACGCTTTGAATGCGTTGATCAAACCATTCGTTGAGCTATCGTGAGAGTCAATTGCAGACTCATCAGCAAGCTCAGGTAGGATTTGGTTTGCTAGCTGTTTACCTAACTCTACGCCCCATTGGTCGAAGCTAAAGATGTTTAGGATTACGCCTTGTACGAAGATCTTGTGTTCGTACATCGCAATCAAGTTACCTAGGGTACGCGGCGTGATCTGCTTAACTAGAATTGAGTTCGTTGGGCGGTTACCTTCAAATACTTTGAATGGTACTAGTGATGCCGCTTCTTCTTCGGTTTTACCTGCTTTAATAAACTCAGCCAGTACTGTTTCTGCTGTTTTACCAAATGCGAGAGCTTCAGTTTGTGCAAAGAAGTTCGACATCAGTTTTTGATGGTGATCGCCTGCTGGGTTGTGGCTGATTGCTGGAGCAATAAAGTCACAAGGGATCAGTTTAGTACCTTGGTGAATTAGCTGGTAGAACGCGTGCTGACCATTTGTACCTGGTTCACCCCAGATAATTGGACCGGTTTGGTAAGTCACAGGGTTGCCGTTACGGTCAACGTATTTACCATTTGATTCCATGTTACCTTGTTGGAAGTACGCGGCAAAACGGTGCATGTACTGGTCGTAAGGTAGGATCGCTTCGGTTTCAGCACCGTGGAAGTTATTGTACCAAATACCGATTAGCGCCAAAATCACTGGAATATTGCTTTCTAGATCTGTGGCAACAAAGTGGTTATCCATTTCGTGCGCACCATCTAGCAGCTCAACAAAGTTGTCGTAGCCAACCGCGAGTGCAATTGAAAGACCGATGGCTGACCATAGTGAGTAACGACCGCCAACCCAGTCCCAGAACTCAAACATGTTGTCTGTGTCGATACCAAATTCAGAAACGGCTGGTGCGTTAGTTGAAAGCGCAGCAAAGTGCTTAGCAACATGCGCTTGGTCTTGAGCTGACTCTAGGAACCAATCACGCGCAGTGTGTGCGTTAGTCATGGTTTCTTGAGTAGTAAATGTCTTAGAAGCGATCAGGAACAGTGTTGTTTCTGGACTCACTTTCTTTAATGTTTCTACGATATGTGTGCCATCAACGTTAGAAACAAAGTGTAGGTTTAGGTGGTTTTTGTATGGTGCTAGTGCTTCTGTCACCATGTATGGACCTAGGTCAGAACCGCCGATACCGATATTAACGATATCTGTGATTGCTTTGCCTGTGTAACCTTGCCACTCACCGCCAATGACGCGTTCAGTAAATGATTTGATTTTAGCAAGTACCGCATTAACTGCTGGCATGACATCTTCGCCGTCAACCATCACTGGTTTGTTTGAGCGATTGCGCAGCGCCGTATGCAGTACAGCACGACCTTCTGTTTGGTTAATCGCTTGGCCACTGAACATCGCTTCAATTGCAGATTGAAGATCCGTTTCTTTTGCTAAAGCAAAAAGATGTTGCAACGTTTCTTGATTGATTAGGTTTTTCGAGTAATCGATAAGAAGATCGTTACCAAAACGAGTAGAAAACTTGTCAAAGCGTGCTGCATCGCTCGCGAACAACTCAGTTAAATCCATATCTTGAGCAGATTCAAAATGTGCTGTTAACGCTTTCCACGCTTGAGTTTGCGTTGGGTTAATATTTTTCAACATGGTCTCTATTCCGATGTTACAGTAGGTTTTATTCCTCAGTTTATGCAAACTTGGGAATCCCCGATTTTAAGCAAGAAAATGTGGTTCTAAGCTAGATGTTTGGGCGAAACACGACAAAACAAGAGCTTGTAATTTTTTTTCATAGGGCAATTATGGCTCAGCCCATTTTCAATCACATTGAGTTATATCACGTTCAATCACTTAGTTCATTGACGTAATATTTAATATTCCGTGAGATTAGCCTAGCTATCTTGCTTGAATTTGCCAAATAATTCGCCGAGGAAAGTTTATGTGGTCGCAAAAAACACTCACATTACGCGCCAGAAGACGTGGATTTCACCTAATTACTGATGAAATTGAACAACAATTACCGCAATTAAGGTCAATTTCAGTAGGTTTATTACATCTGTTTGTTCAACACACCTCCGCGAGTCTCACCATCAACGAAAATGCCGATCCAACGGTACGAGTTGATATGGAGAAACACTTTAACCAATCGGTCCCTGAGCGAGCGCCATACTATCAGCACACTTATGAAGGGGATGATGATATGCCTGCACATATCAAAGCATCAACTTTAGGCTGCAGTGTCAGCATTCCCATCCATCAAGGGCGCTTAGCTTTAGGAACATGGCAAGGAATATACTTGGGCGAGCATCGAAATGATGGCGGAGAACGGACAATTATCGCCACCATTCAGGGTGAATAGTGGCGGGGTAAAACACAAACGCTAGAAAGGCTGATTGATCATGACTCTAAACATGCCTTCATCGGATCCTTCCGCGATTTCAGCGCGCACGACAATGCCTTCCACTTGAAAACGTACTGCCGCGCCGATATTCCATTGCATGTCTTGATGTAACGTCTCTAGATTGTACTCATCAGCCACTCGACCAGACTCAAGGAAGACTACCCACTGCCACCATGGCATATTGTAGTAGTTAATCACTGGAATATCGTTGAGCGGTTGCCACTCAGGCATCACGCGATACTCCATTGAGTAGTGGATTGCCGAACGACCATGGTATCGACCAGAGGTAGAACCTCGCAAACGATACAGGCCACCTAAACTCACTTGCTCTTGTTCTGGCGGTCTTGCACATTGATTGCCATTACATTGATTCCAAGTGGGGGTATCTGCGGTATAGATGTCAAAGGCTACTACTTGTTGATCAAACAAGTCGCCTAGTGGACCAAGCGCAAAATAGTGGCTATTTTGAAACTCCCACTTAACCCAAGCGTCGGAGAACCCCCAGTTTTGGTCGCCAAGCGTAATATCCAATGCGGTATGAGAGCCACGGCTTGAATTACGTACACTATCCCGATTGTCCCAATCAAATGTTAGCTTAAAACCTGTCGCTAACTCGCCTTCTCGGTCTCGCGCATCGAGTTTACGTAACGAATAGAATGGCGTGAAACTGATTGAGGAGACACCTGACTCAAGCGGTGAAGCCGTTGTGACATTTCGACGAGGTTTAAATACCCCATTGAGCCCTTCATTTTTAAAGGTTCCCCACGGCAGTAAGTATTTAAACTCCGCTTGATAGTGCTCTTCATCGCTATTGGTGACAGTTTTATCTTCGTATCGAGAGTCATTTTTTCCCTGAGAGCCAAGGTAATAGGGCATCTCATTAAAATGCGCTTGATACATTTGCGCGGTGAACAGTAGCTCAGAGCTAAGAGCATAGTTATATGCCGAGAGGAAAGTCAGATAACTGTCTTTCGATGAGTAAAGCCCCATACCAAATAGTGCGGCTTGTGGTTGTCCGACGCCTTTTGCCACACCAGCTAAGCCATACGTTGCACCCATGGTTTCGGTGCTAAAAAAGAACGGCACAATAGCACTGTCTTTATCTTGACTAAAAACCTTTGGTGCTAAAAGACTACTAATAATGAGAGCGCTGGTCGTGACTGCTTTATTCATCCGTTACTCTGAATATTCCATTTCAACGCGAGGAGTGAGCTTAGTCACCAATTCGTAAGCGATGGTACCAATATGTGCCGCCACCTCTTCAGCCGCGAGCTCTTTACCCCATAAAATCGCTTCATCACCGACTTTATCAGTTGCTTGCGGTCCTAGATCGACCGTTAACATATCCATAGAAACGCGCCCTGCAGTCGGCACTTTACGACCATTAACATAAACAGGTGTGCCGTTAGGGGCGGTACGCGGATAACCATCCCCGTAACCTATCGCAATCACACCCACTTTCGTATCGCGCTCACTGGTCCAAATTCCGCCATAGCCAATGCTTTCGCCTTGCTTCACATCACGCACTGCGATGAGATGGGATTTAAGGGTCATTACTGGCTTAAAGCCCAGCTCTTCCGCTGACTTATCAGCAAATGGCGACACGCCATACATAATAATGCCTGGTCTTACCCAATCTAAGTGACTCTCAGGCCACGCAAGCACTCCCGCAGAGGCGGCTAGCGAGCGCTCACCACTGCAACCATCAGTCAGAGAGCGGAACAGCTCAATCTGTTGGACGGTGGCTGGTTTATCAAGTTCATCAGCACAGGCAAAATGGCTGATATAACGGAGTGGCTGCGCCACATTGTCACACGCTTTTAGACGAGTAATAAATTCTTCTAGCTGTTCAGGGCGAACCCCCAAACGATGCATACCACTGTCGACTTTAAGCCACACTTTCACTGGCGTTTCAAGAATGGCATTTTCAAGCGCTTCAAGCTGCTCAATGCAGTGCACCACAGTCTGAATATTGTTGGTAACCAAAACGGGTAAGTCGCCCGGTGAATAGAAACCTTCTAACAATAGGATCGGTTTCACGATACCTACCGCGCGCAATTGCAGCGCTTCTTCAATTCGCGCTACCCCATAGGCATCCGCCACATTGGCGTTTTTAGCGATCTGGTTTAAACCATGCCCATAGCCATTGGCTTTAACCACAGCCATCATTTTACTGTTGGGCGCTTGCTGTTTAAGCAACTGTAAATTGTGCTTAAGAGCCGCGAGGTCGATCTGAGCGGTTGCCGCCTTCATATAACTCATACTATTACTCGTCATCCATATCAAAGGCAGGGCCAGCGTAGTTATCAAAACGCGAATATTGCCCTTGGAAAGTCAATCGAACCGAACCGATCGGACCGTTACGTTGCTTACCAAGAATGATTTCTGCCGTCCCCTTCATTGAGCTATCTGGGTTGTAGACCTCATCGCGGTAAATAAACATGATCAAGTCAGCATCCTGCTCGATAGAGCCTGATTCACGCAAGTCTGAGTTAACTGGGCGTTTGTCTGCACGTTGCTCTAGGGAACGGTTTAACTGAGATAGCGCCACAACAGGCACATTTAGCTCTTTTGCTAATGCTTTTAATGAGCGAGAGATTTCCGCGATTTCCAAAGTACGGTTGTCCGATAACGCCGGTACACGCATTAACTGAAGGTAGTCGACCATGATCAGCGACAAACCGCCATGTTCACGAGCGATACGACGTGCACGGGAACGAACTTCGGTCGGCGTGAGACCCGAACTGTCATCAATGTACATGTTCTTCTTCTCCATGAGGATTCCCATGGTAGAAGAAATACGCGCCCAATCCTCATCATCTAATTGACCTGTACGAATCTTAGTTTGGTCAACACGAGAGAGTGAGGCGAGCATACGCATCATAATTTGTTCGGCTGGCATCTCTAGCGAGAAAATCAGCACTGGCTTCTCTTGCACCATCGCCGCATTTTCACACAGGTTCATCGCAAAGGTTGTCTTACCCATCGATGGACGTGCCGCGACAATAACCAAGTCTGAACCTTGTAAGCCTGCCGTCTTTTTGTTGAGATCGGTAAAGCCAGTGTCTACCCCTGTGACACCATCTTGAGGCGACTTGTAAAGTAGCTCGATACGCTCGAGTGTCTTTTCAAGAATGTTGTCGACGTTCTGCGGACCATCACTCTCTTTGGTACGTGACTCGGCAATCGCAAACACTTTGCTTTCAGCTAAGTCGACTAAATCTTCCGATGAGCGACCTTGCGGATCATAACCGGCATCGGCGATATCGTTCGCTACGCCAATCAACTCACGAACCACGGCACGCTCTGCGACAATATCCGCATAAGCATTAATGTTGGCAGCACTTGGGGTATTTTTAACTAGGTCAGCAAGATAAGCAAAACCACCCACATCATCGAGCTGCTCATGCAACTCTAGGTGTTCAGAAAGGGTGATCAAATCCAGCGGCTTACTGTCTTCTAAAATTCGCTGCACCGCTTCAAATATGATTCGATGCGGGCGACTATAAAAATCGCGCGCGACGACACGCTCAGCCACCGTATCCCAACGCTCGTTATCCAGCAATAAACCACCAATGACTGACTGCTCAGCTTCCAAAGAATGAGGTGGAACTTTAATTGCATCAACTTGTGCATCTGGTTTGTTGCGTTTGCGATTATCGGGTCTGGTATCTGCCATGGTTCTGCTCAACTACTTGCTATGACCGATTATTATAACGAGATTCGAACGCTTGTCTTCCATTGGCTCAAAGATTGTCGCTTTGTGGTAATAATTAACCTCTACTTGACCAAGAAGAAATGCGATACAGTTACCATTTCGTGCTATTTTGTAGGCGCAGTGTTTTTGTTTATTACTGATGAGGATCTTTGTGACAAAAGTTTGGTTGGCCTGTATGGGTTTATTGAGTGCGACATTGGCGCACGCTCATGAAACGGACACCGCTAGTGACATTGACGTCCCATCGCCGTGGAAAAGTGAAGTTGAGTTTGGCTATCAAGCTCACTCTGGCAACTCCGACTCTGAATCGCTCAACTCACGACTCGACGCAGAATATGTTCGAGGGCGTCACCGTACCAGCGCGGAGTGGAAGTTTTACTTACTTTATAAGGATGGCGAGGAAGACAAACGCCAATCGACTTACAGTGCGCAAACGGACTATAAGTTAAGCCCTAAAACCTATCTTTACGGCAGTTTTAAAGGCGTCGATTCACGATATAGCGCCTACTACAAGGACTATACGCTCTCTAGTGGTTTAGGTTATCAATTTGCCAATACCGAAGACTTTGTATTGGAAGTGGAAATGGGACCGGGCTTTCGTTATCAAGAGCCTAACTTAGATGAAATTGATGACGACGATATTATTTTCCCTGATATCGTTGAAGAGGCCATCTTTCGTGGCAACATAAGCTCCCGCTGGCAAGCGCTGGATAATTTATCACTGGCAGCGACCATGACGCTAGTATCAGGTAGTAGCAACACGCGTATCGATACCGATGCGAGTGTAACCAATGCGATTACTGAAGACATTGCGCTTAAGCTGGCATACTCCCGCCAATATCACGATCAGGTTCCAGAAGGACTACAGAACTCCGACAGTATCTTCTCTGTTAATCTTCTCTTCGTTTTTTAAGTGATAATCCATCCTAGAGATATAAAAAAAGCACCTCAAAGAGGTGCTTTTAAAATACGTCTTGATACTGATATTAGTCAGCAGCAACAACTTGTAGGTTAACTGTCGCGAAAACTTCAGAGTGAAGTTGAACGCTGATTTCGAACTCACCAGTTGTACGTAGAGCGCCTTCAGGAAGACGAACTTCGCTCTTAGCAACTTCAACGCCAGCAGCAGTAACTGCGTCAGCGATGTCACGAGTACCGATAGAACCGAATAGTTTACCTTCGTCACCAGCTTTAGATGCGATAACAACAGCTTCTAGTGCGTTAACTTTCTCTGCACGTGCTTCAGCAGCAGCTAGTTGCTCAGCAACTTTAGCTTCTAGTTCAGCGCGGCGAGTTTCGAACATTTCAACGTTAGCTTTAGTAGCCATAACCGCTTTACCTTGAGGGATAAGGAAGTTACGAGCGTAGCCAGATTTAACGTTTACTGTGTCGCCAAGACCACCTAGGTTACCGATTTTATCAAGTAGAATAACTTGCATTGTTTAATCCTCTTTCTTAATAAACCGACCGATTACTGATGCTTGTCAGTGTACGGTAGTAGTGCTAGGTAGCGTGAACGCTTGATAGCGCGAGCTAGTTGACGTTGGTATTTAGCGCTTGTACCAGTGATACGGCTAGGAACGATTTTACCAGCTTCAGTGATGTAGTTTTTAAGAGTTGCTACGTCTTTGTAATCAATCTCTTGTACGCCTTCTGCAGTGAAACGGCAGAATTTACGACGACGGAAGAAACGAGCCATGGGCTATCTCCTGATCTTAAATTTGAGTAATGTTGTCGGCATGCAACACTAATTTACCTACGCCATTTCGGCCGGTTTGGTAAGTGACAAAGCCGCCTACCTTAATGTTACTGCCTTGTACTAAGTTGTGAGTTAACGCTGTTGACCTTGCCCCACTGACGACGACTGGCATACGACAATAAACTTGGCGTGGTAAGTCGGCTTCAATTACCGTGGAACGGTGCTCTAACCAAAAACGGCAGTGCTCAATTCCACTTGGGCTTTTTGAACGAATCGGAGGCTTAGCAACAGTGCCGCTTAGCTCCATTCGATTGGTCATACAATCAATTACTCAGCAGCAGATTCAGCACGCTCTTCACGCTTTGCAGAACGTTCTTCTTTCTGCTTAAGCATGATTGATGGCTCAGTGATTGCCGCTTTAGTACGCATGATCATGTTACGTAGAACTGCATCGTTGTAACGGAAAGCAGTTTCTAGCTCATCGATTACAGCTTGGTCAGCTTCAACGTTCATTAGAACGTAGTGAGCTTTGTGAAGCTTGTTGATTGGGTACGCTAGTTGACGACGGCCCCAGTCTTCTAGACGGTGGATAGTACCGCCAGCTTCAGTGATTGAACCAGTGTAACGCTCGATCATGCCAGCAACTTGCTCGCTTTGATCTGGGTGCACCATGAATACGATTTCGTAATGACGCATGTGTTGCTCCTTACGGATTATTCAGCTTCCACAAATGGCTCGGTCATCCAGAGGAAGCAAGGAACGAAAGATAATTGACCGAGAATTTAAGAGCACGAATTCTACATAAAGCAGAAAATTTAAGCAAGATAAAAGATACGTCTAGAAGCGTTGACAAACTAAGTGAGAAATACGCTTTATCTCGAAAAGCCTCATCGCCTTGGAAAAGCTCAGTTCCTAGTCAAGCCAACCTGTAATGAAACACGAACAAACACAAAACATCACCAGCTCACCGGTTTGAACTCATATTTAATGTTGTATATGATACATAAAAATCAAACATGAAACCCATTAAATCATTTTTAACGATAAAGCATTGTAATGAAAATTCGATTAAACAGTATTACCTATACCATGTTGGTTGCCGCATTCTTTGCGTCGATGCAAAACATCGCTTTTTGGGAAAGGCTTGCAGCTATATTTCACACCATGCCGAATGCCTCATTTGGCTTTAAACTCTCTTTACCATTTATGATGTTCGCCATCATGAATGTACTGTTTACGTTGCTTATCTGGCCATTGATCCATCGCATCGTAGTGCCTTTTCTGATTGTCGCTTCTGCCGGAGCGACTTATGCTATGACGCAATATGGTGTGGTGTTTAACTATGGAATGATCGTCAGCGTTATTGAAACCGATATTGGCGAAGCAACCAGCTACCTTTCATGGTCAGTCTGTTTTTGGTTCTTTGCGCTTGCTGTCGTGCCGTTACTACTCGTCAGTCAGAGTAAGATTCGCTTCTACTCACTCGGTAGAGAGCTGCTGCTCAAAACGGTGAACATTATAGCTTCGTTGCTTATCGTCACCTGTGTTGCATCACTTTACTTTAAAGACTATGCCTCTTTGTTTCGCAATCACAAAGAACTGGCCTCAGCAATAAACCCAACCAACTACATCACCGCGACCGTGAGAGTTGCTAACAATCGGCTATATGAAGCCAATCAACCATTTTTGCAGATTGGTCTTGATGCTCAAAATAGTAATCTCACAAACTCGCGAAAGAACTTGATGGTGCTGGTTATCGGCGAGACAGCACGGGCTGAAAACTCGGCATTTAATGGTTATGAGAAAGAGACCAATGCTTTTCTTGCCAAGCAAGATGGCGTCATCAACTACCCGAATGTCACTTCGTGTGGAACTTGTACTGCCGTATCGGTGCCTTGCATGTTCTCGAACATGAGCAAAGCAAACTACAGTGCTTCCCAAGCGCGCAATCAAGAAGGGCTGTTGGATATATTGCAACATGCTGGCGTCAACGTACTGTGGAAAAACAATAACAGTGGGTGTAAAGGTGCTTGCGATCGGGTGACCTATATTGATGCTCGCGATACCAATAACAAACGTTACTGCCAATGGGGAAGCTGCTATGATGGTATCCTGCTAGAAGGATTAGAACAGCATATATCCTCACTAAAAGAGGACGCCGTCATTGTCTTGCACTTGCTTGGCAGCCATGGACCGACTTACTATAAGCGATACCCTGAAGAGTTTAAGCGTTTTACCCCCACGTGTGACACGGCTGACATTCAAAACTGCAGCCGAGAAGCATTGATGAACACCTATGATAATTCGCTGCTCTATACCGATTACTTACTCAGCGAAGTGATTGATATCCTTCAACAACATGAGAACAACTTTAATACCAGTATGCTGTATGTTTCTGACCACGGTGAATCACTCGGTGAAAATGGCGTGTATCTTCACGGACTTCCCGCAGCTATCGCACCAGAGAGCCAAACCCATGTACCCATGGTGACTTGGCTATCCAAACATACATTGGTAAAGCATGGGCTAGAGCAACGCTGTTTAAAGCAAGCGGCGCAACAGCCAATTTCTCATGATAACTTTTTCCATTCCGTGCTGGGTTTGATGGATATTACGACCTCAGAGTACCAACCTGAACTTGATATCTTTTCAAGCTGCACAACCCAACAACATAAGGCAACACAATGAAACCAGGTGCAACCGGCATCAAAAGAATCATCGATGCGACCCAATATTCAATGCAGGGATTAAAAGCAGCATGGGTTAACGAGGCTGCTTTTCGCCAAGAGAGTGTCTTATTGCTCGTGATGACAGCCATTACTTTCTTCTTGCCCGTCACACCTGTTGAACAAGCCGTGATGATTGCAACGCTGTTTGTCGTCATCATTACAGAGCTGGTCAACTCTGCCATTGAGGCGGTGGTTGATAGAATTGGTCCAGAGCGCCACGAGCTAAGTGGTCGAGCAAAAGACATTGGCTCGGCAGCCGTATTTGCTTCCCTTTGCTTGGTTGTCATCACTTGGGGAGTGATTTTGTTTCGCTAATGGTAGCGTCCCTCGTTTCGGGACGCCCTTTTACTCTTCATCGTCGTCAACAAACTGCGCCTGAAGATAGTTTTGAATACCGGTCATTTCAATCAAGCCTAACTGGGTTTCCAGCCAATCGACATGCTCTTCTTCATCTTCAAGAATATCTTGGAATAGATCGCGCGAAACGTAGTCATGAACATCTTCAGCGTAAGCAATCGCAGCCTTAAGATCGGGTATCGCCATCATCTCGAGTTTAAGGTCACACTCAAGCATTTCTTTGGTGTCTTCACCAATCATCAACTTACCGAGATCTTGTAGGTTCGGAAGTCCTTCCAAAAACAGGATTCGCTCAATCAAATGATCGGCATGATTCATTTCATCGATCGACTCATGATATTCCTTGTCTGCAAGGTGCTTTAAGCCCCAATCTTTGTACATGCGGGCATGAAGAAAATATTGATTAATCGCAACCAGCTCGTTACCGAGAATTTTATTGAGATGCTGGATAATGATGGGATCGCCTTTCATGGAATAACCCTCCTCGTTGGTTCATTTAACTGTAGAACCAATCAACCAAGAGTCAAAAAGGCGCCCTGCTGTTTTAGCAGGCTTGCTTGTACAATTGCGGAGCCGTTTCGTTAATTATCTGTTTGGCTTGCTTGATGCATTTACCACATTGCGAACCGAGTGCGGTACAGCGCTTGATGCTGCGCATATCAGCAATCCCCTCTTCGAGTACTAACTGTCTGATTTTTTTATCGGATACACCATGACAAAGGCAAACGTACATTTCTATTCTCAACGACCACTGTTTGTAGATGTAATATAAACAGGAATAGTTCTTACTACCAGTTAGATTTATAAAATTATTAATACCGATTTGTTATATCTAAAGAGACATACGTGGCAATACAGGCTTTATACGCAGCTAAACGTGAAGGACGAGAAATCTAGGTAAGAGTAAGTTTTTGTTTTGATTGGAGCGACAAAGAATCAAGATGGGATAGAACGATATAACTAAAAATGAAAAAGGGAAGCCTAAGCTTCCCTTTTTCTAGATGCGCATTCTTCTAACGAAGAAGTGTGCAAGATTTCATTTAATTCTTAAGAATTAAGCGAAGATCTTAGCAACAACACCAGCACCTACTGTACGGCCGCCTTCACGGATCGCAAAACGTAGACCTTCGTCCATTGCGATTGGTGCGATTAGCTCAACAGTCATTTGGATGTTGTCGCCTGGCATTACCATTTCTACGCCTTCTGGTAGAGAGATATCACCAGTTACGTCAGTTGTACGGAAGTAGAACTGTGGACGGTAGCCTTTGAAGAATGGAGTGTGACGACCACCTTCATCTTTAGACAGTACGTATACTTCTGATTCGAACTTAGTGTGTGGAGTGATTGAACCAAAGCTTAGCTAGTACTTGACCACGTTCAACTTCATCACGCTTAGTACCACGTAGAAGTGCACCAACGTTCTCACCAGCACGACCTTCGTCAAGAAGCTTACGGAACATCTCAACACCAGTACAAGTAGTAGTTGTAGTATCTTTGATACCAACGATTGCTACTTCGTCACCTACGTTTAGGATACCGCGCTCGATACGACCAGTTACTACTGTACCACGACCTTGGATTGAGAATACGTCTTCGATAGGCATTAGGAATGGCATATCGATTGCACGCTCAGGTTCTGGGATGTAAGTGTCTAGTGCTTCAGCTAGTTCTACGATCTTAGCTTCCCACTGCTCTTCGCCGTTTAGTGCGCCTAGTGCAGAACCTTGGATAACTGGTAGGTCATCACCGAAGTCGTATTCAGATAGAAGTTCACGAACTTCCATTTCTACTAGCTCTAGAAGCTCTTCATCATCAACCATGTCACATTTGTTCATGAATACGATGATGTAAGGGATACCAACCTGACGGCCTAGTAGGATGTGCTCACGAGTTTGTGGCATTGGACCATCAGTCGCAGCAACTACAAGGATACCACCGTCCATCTGTGCAGCACCAGTGATCATGTTTTTAACATAGTCAGCGTGTCCTGGACAGTCTACGTGTGCGTAGTGACGAGTTGGAGTGTCGTACTCTACGTGTGAAGTAGAGATTGTGATACCGCGCTCACGCTCTTCTGGAGCGTTATCGATAGATGCGAAGTCACGAGCAGCACCGCCGTAAACTTTTGCAAGAGTAGTACAGATAGCTGCAGTTAGAGTTGTTTTACCGTGGTCAACGTGGCCGATAGTACCAACGTTTACGTGCGGTTTTACACGTTCAAATTTTTCTTTAGACACGTTCGTGTTCCTTCCTAGTTATGATTCGTCGTGACCAGAATTGATCATCGACGCGCCAGAATCTGCTATTTTATGCGCCAACGTCCGTCAGCGCAATATTTGGACGTATTGATCTGCAAAAAAGTCTAGGACTTTTTTTACGACCCTTCGTCAATTAGTAACCACGCTCTGCAATGATTGCATCTGCAAAGTTCTTCGGCACTTCCGCATACTCATGGAACTCCATTGAGTATGAGGCGCGACCTTGAGTTGCAGAACGTAGGTCTGTTGCATAACCAAACATTTGAGATAGAGGTACTTGAGCACGGATGATCTTAAGACCAGCGTGACCTTCGTCCATACCTTCGATCATGCCGCGACGACGGTTTAAGTCACCAACAACATCACCCATCCAATCTTCAGGCGTAGTTACTTCAACTTTCATCATTGGTTCAAGAATGACAGGACTAGCTTCTAGTGCGCCTTTCTTGAATGCCATTGAACCTGCGATTTTAAACGCCATTTCGCTTGAATCGACATCATGGTAAGAGCCATCAAACAGTGTAGCTTTAATATCTAGAACAGGGTAACCCGCTAGAACACCACTGTTCATTTGCTCTTCAATACCTTTCGCTACAGAGCTAATGTACTCTTTAGGAACGGCACCACCCACGATCTCATCAACAAAGACGAAACCTTCACCCAGTTCAGAAGGCTCAAGTTTGATCCATACATGACCGTATTGACCTCGACCGCCAGATTGACGAACGAACTTGCCTTCCACTTCCGCAGTGCCACGAATGGTCTCACGGTAAGCAACCTGAGGTTTACCAACGTTGCAGTCAACGCTGAATTCACGCTTCATACGATCAACGATGATGTCTAGGTGAAGTTCACCCATACCTGAGATCAGAGTCTGACCTGTTTCATCGTCGGTTTCCACGCGGAAAGAAGGATCCTCTGCCGCTAGTTTACCTAGCGCGATACCCATCTTGTCTTGATCTGCTTGAGAGCGAGGCTCTACTGCAATCTGAATAACTGGCTCAGGGAATTCCATGCGCTCTAGAATCACTTTGTGGTTCTGGTCACATAGAGTTTCACCGGTCGTTACATCTTTCAGACCGATTGCAGCAGCGATATCGCCAGCGCGAATTTCTTTAATTTCTTCACGCTTATTAGCATGTAGCTGAACGATACGGCCAAAACGCTCTTTCTTGCCTTTTACTGAGTTGTAAACAGAATCACCTGTATTTACTACACCAGAGTAAACGCGCATAAACGTTAACGTACCCACGAATGGGTCAGTTGCAATCTTAAATGCTAGAGCTGCGAACGGTTCGTTGTCGTCAGCATGACGCTCAACTTCGTTCTCGTCGTCGTCGATACCTTTAATCGCAGGTACATCAACTGGAGACGGTAGGTATTCAACCACTGCGTCTAGTACTGCTTGCACACCTTTGTTCTTAAACGCACTACCACAAGTAGCCAGTACGATTTCGTTGTTTAGTGTACGAGTACGTAGAGCTTGCTTGATCTCTACTTCAGACAGTTCACCTTCTTCAAGGTACTTATCCATTAGCTCTTCACTTGCTTCTGCTGCCGCTTCAACTAGGTTGTTGCGCCATTCGTCAGCAAGCTCGATCATGTCAGCTGGAATGTCTTCGTATGTGAACGACATGCCTTGATCGGCTTCATTCCAGTTGATCATTTTCATCTTGATAAGGTCGATAACACCTTTGAACTCTTCTTCTGCACCAACGTTTAGTTGGATTGGAACTGGGTTCGCACCAAGACGGTTTTTAATTTGATCAACAACGCGTAGGAAGTCTGCACCAGTGCGGTCCATCTTGTTTACAAATACCATGCGAGGTACGTGGTATTTATCAGCTTGACGCCATACAGTTTCAGACTGAGGTTCAACACCAGAAGAGCCACAGAATACAACAACGGCACCATCAAGTACGCGCAAAGAACGCTCTACTTCGATAGTGAAGTCAACGTGTCCAGGGGTGTCGATGATGTTGATGCGGTGATCTTGGAATTGTGCTTCCATACCGCGCCAGAAAGTCGTCGTTGCAGCAGATGTGATAGTGATACCACGCTCTTGCTCCTGCTCCATCCAGTCCATGGTTGCTGCACCATCGTGAACTTCGCCGATTTTGTGAGAGAGACCAGTGTAGAACAGAATACGTTCAGTTGTGGTGGTTTTGCCTGCATCTACGTGCGCACAGATACCGATATTACGGTAGCGCTCAATAGGAGTTTTACGGGCCACGGTTGAATCCTCTTAACGTAGGGACTATTGCTATGACCAAGGAGTGTTGAAAAAGCTAACCCCCAGATATAGCAATAGTTCCTAGCAAATGCGTAGGAACTAAAGAAGTGCTGCAAGGAAACTTGCAGCACTATAAAGGTATTACCAGCGGTAATGAGCGAATGCTTTGTTCGCTTCTGCCATACGGTGAACGTCTTCACGTTTCTTAACAGCAGTACCTTTGTTTTCTGACGCGTCTAGCATTTCAGCAGCTAGGCGAGCAGCCATAGATTTTTCACCACGCTTGCGCGCAGCTTCAACAACCCAGCGCATAGCAAGTGCGTTACGGCGAACCGGACGTACTTCTACTGGCACTTGGTAAGTTGAACCACCTACACGGCGAGATTTAACTTCTACCGCTGGGCGTACATTTTCAAGAGCTTCTTCGAATACAGCTAAGTGATCTTTACCAGATTTCTCAGCCATAGTGTCTAGTGCAGTGTAAACGATTTTCTCTGCAGTAGATTTTTTACCGTCAACCATTAGGATGTTAACGAATTTTGCCAGCAGTTCAGATTTGAACTTTGGATCTGGAAGGATCTTACGCTGACCAATAACGCGACGACGTGGCATGGATTTTCTCCGTTGTCTTCTTCAGGTTTTATCCAAAACTTTTCAGTTTTTTCAAAAAATTCAAAATAATTTAGTGTTTGGCCTTACTTAACGGAATCCATTAAGACTTAGGACGTTTCACACCGTACTTAGAACGACCTTGTTTACGGTCATTTACGCCAGCACAGTCTAGTGCGCCGCGAACAGTGTGGTAACGCACACCTGGAAGGTCTTTAACACGACCACCACGGATTAGAACAACTGAGTGCTCTTGAAGGTTGTGACCTTCACCGCCGATGTACGAAGTAACTTCGAAACCGTTTGTCAGACGTACACGACAAACTTTACGAAGTGCTGAGTTAGGTTTTTTAGGTGTAGTAGTGTAAACACGAGTACATACACCACGTTTTTGTGGGCACGCTTCTAGTGCAGGCACGTTGCTTTTAACAACTTGCTTTGCACGTGGTTTGCGTACCAACTGGTTAATAGTTGCCATTAACTAGCTCCTGATTTACTTGAAAGTAAGCTTTGTGAAAAATCTATCCCAAATTACCAATGGCAATATGGGACGCAAAATTCTATGCAGCAGTGAGATGTGTGTCAAGAAATATACAGATCTTTTTTATCCTTCGAGAGGACAATAACATTTCGTCAGCGATTAGAGTGCAAGTAAACCTAACTCCAAGTTAGGGAGTTCGCTTGCTCTGCGCTTAAGTCTACCCATGCTGAAAAGTCAACAAGCGTGATTGAAGGGCTGACTCGATTCTGAATACCACGCGCCTGCACGTCTGCTGCTAATACACATACCGCTAAAGACTTGAGTATAGGAAAAGCTGGGTGTTGTGCATTGCTGGCATAAACCGCATCTTCAACCAATATCACTTGGTCGCCCTCTTTATATAGGGAGGCCAGTTCCGTTAGTGAGTGAATGCTTTTAACGATATGCAACATAAGTGACTCTTAGAAGGAAAGAAGTTTACCGGCTTGATGCAGTTTCGTTTGCATCGCTTGAGTATCAAGTTTCTCAGCATCGATGATGAGGTCAGCCTGTGCCAGTCCACGCTCGCGCAGTGAAGCCTCACACACATAGACTTGCTCAATATCATAGAGATCAAACAATTTGAGCATCGGTGCGTAGTCTTTACTCAGAATCTCATTAGGTTGCTGACCTTGAAGTAACTGATAGACACCATCGCCAATAAACAACACGCTAATATCTTCACAATAGGCGGAAGCGGCAAGTAATGCATCTACCCCTTCGCGACCCGATGCGCTTGAGTGAGGTGCCGAGCGAAATAGATAGGTTAATTGACTCAAAACTGTACCACCCTATCTTGCACTAACATTGCCTCAGCAAGGCTACCAAGCCCCGCTTGGTGAAAGCCTTGCGCTAAATTGTTTTGAGTAAGACCATGCTGCTGCGCTTCGTCTTGGCTCACAATGCCACGGCGCAATGCTGCCGCGACGCAAGTTTCTAAACGCACGCTGTGCTGTTGTGCCAGACGCTGCCAAGCTTTGGTTAAGTCAAATTCGTCATTAGCAGGCACACTCAACGCTGTACCATTGCTCACGCCATCTTGATAGAAAAACACACTCACGAGAGTGTGTCCTTTCTCTATCAGTGCTGTTGCAAATTGGTAGGCATTTCGCGCCGACTGGCTGCCGTAGACTGAACCATTAACCACCAGCGTATAGGTCAAACTCACTTCTCATCATCCTCAGTTTTACGCTGACGAATATAGAGGTAAACAGTGTGCTTGGAGATATTTAATCGATCCGCGACACGGTTAATCGCATCTTTGATATCAAAAATACCTTTGTCGTACAGCTCCATGACGATTTGGCGGTTCTTGGTGTTATTCGAAACGGATTTGTCAGCGTTAATCTCTTCGATTGTGCGCTCAACCGTTTGGTCCACCAGCTCTTCCACGTCACTGGCAAAGTTCACTGATGAAGCCGCATCTTTAGCATCTTGAGTTGGCATGAACGATTGCAGCACTTGTGAGAACGGTGCGTCTAGGTTGACGTTAACACACAATAAGCCAATCACGCGGTTATCACCATTGCGGATCGCTACCGTGATCGACTTCATCAACACCCCTCCTTTCGCGCGCGTAAAGTACGAACGAGAGAAGTTGCGCTCTGAACCTTCGATATCCTTGAGCATCTTTAATGCTAGGTCGGTGATCGGCGAACCGACTTGACGACCCGTATTTTCCCCATTCGCAATTTTAATTGCTGAGGTATTGAGATCTTCCAACGAGTGGAGAACGATTTCACAGAATGGACCAATTAGGCTCGCCATTCCGTCGACTACCGCTTCGTAGGATTTTAGTATGATTTTGTCGTGCTCACTGAATGGCATCACGTTGACGGATTCCATTTCGAGCAACATATCCGTATTTAAGGTTTCTGTCGTCGTCACTTTTTCTTAGCCTTCGAGCGATTAATCAACAAATTGACGTAAGTTTATCAGAAAATTTGAATAGAACACTAAGCTATAAGACTAACTAGTGATTTAGAACAAATAAATTCCCCTGTTTACCACCATTATTTATGCGCAACTGGCTTCATTAAAAAAGAAATAAATGCTGTCGATAAGCTAGAAATAGAAAAGGCTCGGAAAACCGAGCCTTAAGTTAACAATCACAATCAATTATTGCGCTGCTTGTTCACCGTTGTCGATGCTAACCAACTCAACTTCGAAAACTAAGGTTGAGTTTGCCGGAATGCTCGGTGTGTCTTGTTCACCGTATGCAAGCTGTGGCGGAATAACAAACTTGAATTTAGAACCAACAGGCATCAACTGAACACCTTCAGTCCAACCCGGAATAACGCGGTTTAGTGGGAATGTTGCCGTTTCACCACGGTCATACGAACTGTCGAATTGCGTGCCGTCGATCAGTGTACCCTTGTAATGAACTTCTACCGTATCGGTGTCTTTTGGCTTTTCACCTTCAGCAGGTGTTAGCACTTGGTACATCAGACCTGAGTCTGTAGTTTTCACACCCTCTTGCTTCGCAAACTCTGCACGGAAATCATCGCCAGCTTTTTTCGCTGCTGCCGCTTTTTCTGCCGCTTGCTTTTGCATGTTTTCTGCTACGCGCTTATCTAGACCTTCTAGCGCCGTGCGGATTTCATCTTCATTTAACGCAGCTTTATCTGCGAACACATCTTCAATGCCTTTTAGAACTAACTCTTTTTTCAAATCGATACCGATTTCGCTCGGTTTCTCAATGCTTTGCGCTAAGTAGTTTGCGAATGATGCACCAATTGCATAGGCTGCTTTATCATCTTCGCTCTTAAAGTGAACCGCTTTTTCAGCTTGAACTTGCTCAACTGCAGGTTTGACTTCTTGCTTTGGTTCTTCTTCTTTTTGACAGCCAACCGCGAGCATTACCGTAGCGGCTAGCAGTGACACTTTAAAAATCGATTTCATTGAATTCTCCAATTGATGGCATTGCCATTGTGCACAAATATTGAATAAAAACTGGTGTGCATCAACGTGATAGACCAATATATCCAATATGCCTTCAAATTAATGAAAACCAAGTAGATATTTGGAACTTTAATGCGGATATTTTTAAACACTCTTCTGTGTGTCTTTGTCATCATAGCGTTAAATGGCTGCTTTTTCTCGAATTCTGACGATCAACGTTGGAATCTCGAACCAAAAGGAGCCAGTAGCCTCGCATTGAGCCGTGACGCTCGCTTTGCTTTACTCTATTCCAAGCAACAACAATTGGTGCTTTGGGATCTCCACGATTCAACAAAACTTGCCGAGTTAGGCGCACAAGATCAACAAGCCAGTGTGGTGTCACGCATTCGCATCTCCGATAATGGTCGCTATGCCATTACCGCAAGCCAAACTAATTTCGCGGTTTGGGATTTAGCGTGGACACAGTCACAAGGGCTATGGTCGATCTCAGATGGCACAATACGCGATGTCGATATTGCCAACAACGGCGAGCAAGTATTACTCGGGTTATCAAATGGTAAAGCAATCTATGTCAATTTAGTCACCGGCCGCCGCTTAGAGTTCCTCGCACACAGAGAAAAAGTCAATTCCGTTGCTTTGGCACCAAATGGACGCTTCGCCTTAACTGGGGGGAATGATTACAACGCCTATTTATGGGATACCTCCACAGGGCAAGCGTTACACAAATTTGAACACGAGCAGCGCGTCAATCGTGTCGCTCTGCATCGAGATGGGCAATATGGCTTTAGCTCGGATAGTGGCAATCATGCGGTGGTGTGGGATCTGGTTTCAGGTAAAGAAATCACTCAATTGAGCAGCTTCTCACGACAACTGATTTTCTCTAGCGCACGCTTTTCTGATGATGGCTCTCAGTTGGTTACGGGAACGCCATCAAGCCGCATCATGGTATGGGACACGCAAACCGGTAAGCGCCTAGACGGATTTGAAGCAGAGCCGCTAAAAGATGCTCGCCCTCCACGGGCAGTAGTGTATGATGCAGCCTTCGACAATCAAAGCCGCGTGGTTACAGGTACCTCTGCAGGCATTGTTCAGGCTTGGAAATTAGATTAAGACCATGACAGAAAAGCATATCATTGAACTGGAAAATCGCATCAACGACTTGGAATGCCAAATTGCGTTTCAAGAGCAAACTATTGAGTCATTGAATGATGCGCTGAGTCAGCAACAATTGCTGATCACTAAAATGCAGGATCAGATGAAGTATGTCGTCGGCAAAGTGAAAAACATGGATACGTCCAATTTAGCCGATCCTTCAGAAGAGACACCGCCACCGCATTACTGATGCGATGGCAGAGATAGGCTTAGGCAAAACAGTAAGCGATCACAGCACCTGCAACAACCAAGCAACCGCCAATACGGCGCAGTTGAGTATCTGGCTGATTGCTCAGTTCGGTAATCATATTACGCCAACCATTGGGGGCGAGAAGTGGCCCTAAGCCCTCGACGATCAGCACTAAGCCAATCGCTAACCAAATTGAGTTAGACATCATTACTTCCTAGTTCAAGTAACATCAAAAAAGGCTCCTTGCGGAGCCTTTTGCTTATCTATTTCCAAAGACGATTATTGAGCGCCTTTTGCATCATTCATGTATTGGAAGAACTCGCTGTTCGGATCCAGTACTAGAATGTCACTCTTCTCGCTGAATGATTTCTCATACGCGCGTAGTGAGCGCAAGAAGCTAAAGAACTCAGGGTCTTTCGTGTAAGCATCTGCATAGATTTTAGCCGCTTCTGCGTCCGCATCACCTCGCGTAACACGCGCTGTTTTATCTGCTTCCGCTAGAATGGTTGCCACCTCAAGTTCTGCTTGAGCGCGGATAACTTCTGCTTGCTCACGACCTTGAGAACGGAACTGTCTTGCTACCGACTCACGTTCAGCACGCATACGATCATAAATCGACTTACTGATACTGTCAGGAAGGTTGATCTTCTTCATTCGGAAATCAACGATGTGGATACCTAAATCTTCCATCGCATCTTTACGAGTGCCGTTCAGAACGTTCTTCATGATAATGTCACGTTCGCCGTCGATCTCTAACGCTTCTTTGGCTGCTTCTGTAGTTACTTCCGCTTCATCGTCAGGCAGGATATCGGTGTTACGTGGACCCGATACAATCTGCTTGATTTCACGCGAACCGATTTCAGAACGCAGTACGTCAGTCACTTTACGGCTAAGTAGCGTTTGCGCTGTTGCAGCGTTACCACCACCTGTCGCTAGGTAGTACTGACCAAAGTCTTCAATACGCCATTTCACGTACGAGTCGATGATCACGTCTTTTTTCTCAGACGTAACGAAACGGTCAGCACGGCCATCCATTGTTTGAATACGAGCATCAAGCGTATTTACGCGGTCAAACAGTGGCATTTTGAAGTGCAAGCCAGGCTCGTAGATACGAGCGATTTCGTTATTGTCTTTCAGTACTCGTCCGAAACGAATCACGATACCACGTTCCCCTTCAGGGATAACGAATAGTGACATCAGCATCAGTACTAACGCGACGACTAGAACAGGGATCATTAACTTACGCATACTTAATATCTCCCTTGACGTGTAGTCGTTGAGCGCGACGTTGAGTCAGAACTCGGAATATTCAACTGTGGCTCCAATTCAATTTGGTCATAAGTTGACGTTTGCTGAGTTGTACTCTTCTTCGAGTTGCTCTTTTCACCGGCTAACTTATCGATAGGCAAGTAAAGCAGGTTGCCGCTCGATTCAGAGTCAATCAGTACTTTCGACGTACTTGAGTAAACATGTTCCATCGTGTCTAGGTATAGACGGTTGCGCGTCACTTCAGGCGCGGCTTGGTATTCAGGTAGCAGTTTTTCAAACTGAGCTACTTGACCCAATGCACCATTGGTAATGCGTTCGCTGTAACCTTGAGCTTCTTTCAACAGACGCTCTGCACGACCTTTTGCTTTAGGGATAATGTCGTTTTGGTACGCTTCAGCTTCACGTTTGAAACGTTGCGCATCCTCACGAGAAGCGGTTGCATCATCAAATGCATCTTTCACTTCTTCTGGCGGACGAGCATCTTCAAAGTTGACCGCAACGACTTCAATACCCATGTCGTAGCTATCGACAATCTTCTCAAGGGTGACTTGAGTGTTTTGACGAATAGACAGACGACCGCTGGTTAGAATGCTATCCATCAAAGAGTCACCGATTACTGCACGTAGTGCAGAATCCGTTGCTTGACGTAAGCTGTCGTCAGCGTTCGTTACACGGAATAAATATTTGTATGGATCAGCGACACGATATTGCACATCCATCGCAACCGTTACTACGTTTTCATCTTTAGTCAGCATAAGACCTGATGAACGTAGAGAACGAATAGCTTGAACGTTAACTGCAGTCACTTCGTCGATAAAACGAGGACGCCAGTTAAGACCAGGATCGACCACGCGATCGTACTTACCTAGTCGCAGAACAACACCGCGCTCTGCTTCGCCTATGGTGTAGAAGCCAGCAAAGAACCAGATCGCGACTGCGATTGCAGCAATAACACCGATACCCAGTGCACCACCACCACCGATAGTCGGGCCTTTACCACCCTTTCCACCAAACTTTCCACCCAGTTTCTGACTCAGTTTATTGAAGACTTCGTCTAAGTCTGGCGGTCCTTGATCACGGCCACCTTTGTTACCGCGATTATTGTTACCCCATGGGTCATTATCGCGGCCATTGTTGCCGTTGTTATTACCAGGCTCATTCCACGCCATTAGAAAGCTCCATCATTTGATATGACGTTATACTGTAGCAGTCATTTAAGTAACTATAAAGTCACGTAAAACTGCCCCTTCTCTTTTTTCAAGTCTAGACCAATCTACCTGTTGCATACGAATATTAATCAACAAGTTACCATCTTGGTCAAATTCTTCTTGCTGTATACACTTCATTTGGAAGAATGTACTACGCAATCGGCCTTGATTTTGTGGAGGAATACACAATTGGTATTGCACCATTTGACTCGCTAAGCGTTCAGTCAAGGCAGCAAACAGAAGATCGATACCTTTGCCTTCCATTGCTGATACCCAAACGGCGCGAGGAACACCTTCCTCATCACGTTCGATACGGGGTTCTTGCCCTTCTAGATTGTCAATTTTATTCATGACAACTAAGGCAGGCACCTCGTGAGCATCGATTTCTTCAAGTACTTCATGTACCGCTTGAATATTCTCACGAAAACGCTCGTCACTGGCATCGACAACATGTAACAAAATGTCAGCTTCTTGCGTTTCTTGTAGCGTCGCTTTAAAGGCCGCGACAAGATCGTGCGGTAGATGGCGAATAAATCCTACTGTATCAGCAAGTATTGCCGCACCAACATCTGCTAATTCTATTTTACGCAGAGTCGGATCTAATGTAGCAAATAATTGATCCGCGGCGTAAACGCCAGCAGCAGTGATTCGGTTAAACAGGGTCGATTTCCCTGCGTTGGTGTAACCAACCAAAGAGATGGTTGGAATTTCTGCTCGACTTCTCGCTCGGCGGCCTTGTTCACGCTGCTTTGCTACTTTTTCCAAGCGGCGCAAAATAGCTTTGATGCGTTCACGCAATAGACGTCGGTCTGTCTCTAACTGAGTTTCACCTGGACCACGTAAACCAATACCACCTTTTTGACGTTCAAGGTGAGTCCAACCACGAATCAGACGAGTAGAGATATGGCGAAGCTGAGCTAGCTCAACTTGCAACTTACCCTCGTGGGTGCGGGCGCGCTGTGCAAATATATCCAAAATTAGACCTGTACGATCCAATACTCGGCATTGGCACAACTTCTCGAGGTTACGTTCTTGGGCAGGAGAAAGGGCGTGGTTAAAAATCACCACATCAGCGTCAGACCATTGCACTGCTTGTGCAATTTCTTGAGCCTTGCCCTCACCAACATAGTATTTAGGGTGTGGAGACTGGCGGCTTCCTGTTACAACTTGTAACGAAGATACCCCAGCTGAAGAGACCAACATTTCAAACTCGTTGAGATCTTCCCACTCCCCTTCTTGCGTGAAGTTGATATGAACAAGTACGGCTCGCTCACCGGCTTCATAACGGTCAAACAAGCATCAACTCCTCAATATAAAACTAATTGTACTCAGAGATTAATCTTCCGATTTCTCTGATGGACGATCACCATTTTGCTGGCGTTCACCACTGTGGTGGCTTACTGGACGAGCAGGTACAACCGTTGAGATTGCGTGCTTGTAAACCATTTGGTTAACCGTATTCTTTAACAGGATCACGAATTGGTCAAAAGATTCGATCTGACCTTGAAGCTTAATTCCGTTCACAAGGTAGATAGACACTGGAATACGCTCACGACGTAAAGCGTTTAAGAATGGGTCTTGTAGAGATTGCCCCTTAGCCATTTTATTTTCCTTATTTTGTAATTTTGTTCTAGTTATTTAGCTAGTGGTTTACTGCAACACGTTAGGTCACATCTGAGCTAAACGAAGATAAAAACACCCCTGAATTACTGTTATGGCGGTAAATACCACAAAATTCAAGTAACAGATCCTTTACAGGGTACATTCACGCAAAAGCGATCACATTATACACAGCTTGAACCGCTTGATGCCACGGCATTTGAAACAGTTTCTAGTGCTTGTTCAATGTTTTCGCTATCTAACCAAGTTAAATTATCCCAGCTGCGTAACCAGGTAATTTGTCGCTTGGCCAATTGGCGGGTTGCACAGATTCCGCGAAAAATCGCTTCTTCTTGACTGCATTTCCCATCCAAATAGTCCCACATCTGCCTGTAACCTACGCAACGAATCGACGGAAGATCAGGATGGAGATCCTCTCGAGCATAAAGCGAACGCATCTCTTGTTCAAATCCTGCGTCGATCATTTTTTCAAAGCGCAGCTCAATTCGGCGGTGGAGCTCAGCCCTTTCCTTGGGAGCTATCGCAAACTGCTTGACGTTAAAGGGAAGCGTTTCACCTTTGGTCTGCGTCAGCTCTGTTAGAGTTTTACCTGAAATTCGATAAACTTCCAACGCCCGAGACAATCTTTGTGGATCATTCGGATGAATACGCTGAGCAGAAACTGGATCGATCTCACGTAATTGATCGTGCAACGCTTGCCAACCTAGTGTGGATGCCTCTTGCTCTATCTGCTGACGAATCTCGGGATCAGCCGCAGGCAACGGCGATAAACCTTCTAACAACGCCTTGTAGTACAGCATAGTACCACCCACCAACAAGGGGATTTTCCCTTGTGAAACAATCTCGTTCATTTCCGCAAGGGCATCACGACGGAAGTCTGCCGCAGAATAAGATTCGCTTGGGTCTAAAATATCAATCAGACGATGTGGTGCAACCGCCAGCTCATCACTATCCGGCTTTGCAGTACCGATATCCATCCCCTTGTATATCAAAGCCGAATCAACGGAAATGATCTCTACTGGGTACTTTTGGCGAAGACGAATTGCTAAGTCAGTTTTACCTGACGCCGTTGGCCCCATTAAAAATAGAGCAAGTGGTAGTTGTTTATTCATAGGTTAAAGGCTGCGATCGTAGCAGAAAAATCCATTGGTCTTACAAACTGGGGATCATGCAAAGGTAACGTACCTTGCCAAAGCATTTCGACTTCAGCGATGATTTGAATTGCTTCAGACAAAGTGTAGTCACTTTTTACGCTTATTACTTGATCTGCTAACCATTTCGACAGTGCTAGCTGGATTAAGTTCGCTTCGCTCTTCGCTTGGTCAGTGTACAAAGCAGCGTAAGATAACAGATCTGGTATCAACTGTTGTAGGTTTTGTTGCCGTAACGGCTGAGGAACGCCCATAACCATCAAAGTTTGTGGGTTGCGCACTTTAATCTCAATCCCCAACAACGCAAATTGACTTTGAAGAGTCTCAAAAGTCTGCTGCTGCGACAAATCGACTTTTAATGATAAAGGAACCAATAGCGGTTGACTCTTTAACCCCTGCTCACCCACTTGAAGTTGGCCAAAAACTCTCAGCCACTCCGCTTTCGCTAATGAGACTAAATGCGCACCTGATGTTTTATCTGCCATCAGAACAAACTGACCAGATGCCATACATATCGCTTTCCCCAGTGAGGCGACTGGCACACTAGAATCAGGCATTGGCGCGGGTTCAACCGTTGTACTCATTGCTGGGACATCCGGCGTTTGCATCAGTTGCTGATACACTTTAACTTCCGCTTGCGATGGGGACGGTTGAGCATAGCGCTGACTCTCTTTTGCCCTTGAACCACCGCGGCTTTCAACCCATTCACTACGTGGGGCGGATTCACGCACTCTCTGCGCCGGCTGAGTCGATTCTGTGGCTCTACCTGGATAATCAGGCACTCGCTCAATGGCTTGGTATACCTGTTTAGGCACCGAACTTGCGTCCGCGAAATCGCTCGACTCGCTAGGCGATGAAAGTGGCGCTTGATTGCCCTGCTCATCTTGAGTGGTCTGATGAAACGCTGCAGCATTTATCTCGGGTTTATCAATATGCTGGCTTTGTGCCAATGCGTCCGCTAAGGCTTGATAAATAAAATCATGTACTAAACGAGCCTGGTGAAAACGCACTTCATGTTTAGCTGGGTGTACATTGACGTCAACCTGATGGGGATCGATATCAATAAACAATATGTAGGTTGCAAACTGCTCAGGTCGAAGACTGGTCTCGTAACTTTGACGAATAGCGTGGTTGATCAATTTGTCACGCATCATACGCCCATTAACATAGCAGTACTGTAAATCACTTTGTTGACGAGCGCCGTCTGGTGTTGTGATCCAACCATGCAGTCTTAAACCTTGATGCTCCAGTTCAATTTTGAGCATATGACGAACAAAACTATTGCCGCACACAGCAGCAATGCGTTTTTCAGTTTGACTGTCGGTTTTTGCCGCTCGGTATTGCTTAACCAGTTTACCGTTGTGACGCAAGTTTATCGTGACATCAAAGCGACTCAGGGCAATACGTTTAATCAGTTCATCAATATGAGCAAACTCGGTTTTCTCGGTACGAAGAAACTTACGCCGAGCCGGAGTATTGAAAAACAGATCTAAAACTTCAACCGATGTACCGATAGGATGCGCGGCAGGCAATAGCTTTACTGCCATATCCCGCCCCTCACTGTGAGCTGCCCATGCTTGTTCTTGAGTTGCAGGACGGGAGGTGAGCGTCAGTCTCGAGACTGAGCTAATACTCGCCAGCGCTTCTCCACGAAAGCCCAAACTGACAATCGCCTCTAGATCGTCAAGGGAGTGGATTTTGGAAGTGGCATGTCGACTAAGTGCTAAGCCCAATTCGTCTTTTACGATACCTTTGCCGTTATCGCGAACACGAATGAGCTTAGCGCCCCCTTTCTCGATATCAATATCAATTCGAGTGGCACCGGAATCCAAGCTGTTTTCGACCAGCTCTTTGACCACAGAGGCGGGTCTTTCAACCACCTCTCCTGCGGCTATTTGGTTTGCTAAGCGTGCTGGCAGTATTTTAATTGTCATATCTGTATATCAGCTAGTTACGCGGAATAATCAAAGTCTGACCGACCGCCAATTGATCTGATTTCAAGTTATTGGCACGACGTAAGCTATCAACACTGACCCCGTACTTTCTTGCAATTTTACCCAAGAACTCACCTCGTTGAACCTTGTGCTTACGCAAAGGCTGATCTTTGAGGCTAACCGTGATCTTAAGTTTCTGTCCTAACTTAAGAGTGTCGGAACGCAGATTATTTTCCCTTCTAATGTCAGCAACTGAAACTTTGTACTTGGCGGCAATTTTGCCGAGATACTCACCGCGCTGAACAACGTGAGTGATGGTTTTGGTTTCAACAGGATTGCTTGGCTTAGGAACGGATACAGCGGAATGCGCTCCTGGGATAGTCAATACTTGTCCTACCGCTAAACTGGTGCTCTTAAGCTTATTCGCGGCCATAATCGCTTTGGTCGAAGAACCATACTTCTTCGCGATAACAGACAATGACTCCCCTCGACTGACTTTGTGCTTAATGCTCTTGCCGCGGTTGGCAAACAATGTCCCTTCCGGCGGGTTTTCTTCAAAATACTTCACAATCGCTTTCGTTAGTGCTCGCGCTAACTTATCTTGGTGGCTCCTTTGGAACAGCAATCGCTCTTCAGATGGATTAGAAATAAAGCCTGTTTCCACCAGCACTGAGGGAATATCAGGAGATTTCAATACCGCTAAGCTGGCGTTAACTGGATCCTTTTTATGTAGATGAATTCCTGAAGAACGCATCTCGCCCAAGATCTTGGTCGCGACTTTGTAGCCCTCTTTTTGAGAATGGCTAAACTGGAGATCTAACAACGTCTGGCTGACGTTTTTATCGTTGTTGTTCTTGGCAAGCACTTCTCCTGCGCCGCCCAACAACTGGGACTGCTCTTCATGATTCTCTACCCAACGAGCGATTTCTGTATTCGCACGGCGCGTATTTAACACAAATACTGAGCCACCTCGCGGTTTAGGTGAATGAAAAGCATCAGCGTGAATCGACACTAAAAGATGCGCTTTATTTTTGCGGGCGATTTCAGATCGTTTGTTCAAATTAACAAAATAGTCTCCGCGTCGAGTCATCACAGCTTTCATACCGGGAATCGCATTGATCTGAGCAGCTATTTTTTTCGATATCGCCAGCGTTGCATGCTTTTCATATTTGCGAGTTGGTCCAATTGAACCAGGATCTTCGCCACCATGTCCTGCATCTAAAGCCACAACGATATCGGCGGTGCCAAGCAGTTGTGACGCATCGCGGCTAACTTGAGTCTGAGATGAGGAACTGGTTGATGGTGTCGCTTTACTTCCACCGTGGCTGATATCAACAACCAAGCGGTGTCCATATTGTCCACCCGGAGTCGGAGCGAGCTTAAACAGTTGAACCGACGTCTTTTTTGATAACTCAAATACCAGTCGGTAGGTCCCTGAATTAGGTGGGCTACTCTTACGAATCTTACGCAGTACTGGGCTACCCTGCACATTTAGCGGCAGCTTAGCTTTAAGTTGGGTATCTTTGAGATCGACAACTAGTCGCTCAGGGCTAGACAAGGTGAAATAGCTGTACTGAGCTTCAGATTTAAGATCAATAACCACCCGAGTCTCATCAGGCGATGGCCACACTCGAAGGCTTTCTAGAGTGTTGGCCAATGAAGAGACGGAAAACAGCGACAATGCAAAGGCTATGCATAAAATGAAGGCACGCAAAGGGTTAAAGTTCAACATAACTCCAATTGGTCTAAAAGACTGATTCCATATTGATTATTTGCCGCAACTAGCGCGATTCTCTGCTCGCCATTGTAGCGGATGGTAATGTCGAGGTCGGCTTCTGGTAATAAACCGGTTCCCTTCTCCGGCCATTCGACTAAACAGATTGCATCAGGAGTAAAATAGTCACGAATTCCCATAAACTCGAGTTCTTCAGGATCCGCTAAGCGATACAAATCAAAATGGTAAACTTGCCACTGATCTAACTGATAAGGTTCCACTAATGTATAAGTTGGGCTTTTCACATTGCCTTGATGACCTAACGCTCGCACAAATCCACGGCTGAAAGTTGTTTTGCCAGCACCAAGATCACCATGGAGATAAATCGTGGTTTGTTGCGAGCATAAGCCAGCCAGTGACGTCCCTAGCTCAATTGTTACTTGTTCATCGGGTAGGGCAAATTGTTTTGTGCTCATGACTATTTCTTCTCTAAGATGACTATATAAAAATCAAAAGAACTGGAATAGTAAACTGGGTTGGAATTGAGAGACAAGATCTCTTGTGTAAGTTAAAGGAAAATAATCATCACTATTGTGTTAAACACTGGCTAGATCCCACCGATTAGATCTTGTAAGATCCCGCCCCCTTTACTCGTGAGTAACGCTAGAATGAACTATCAAGAACTGGCAGATAAAATCAAAGTATGGGCCAAAGAACTTGGCTTTCAGAAAGTGGGTATCTGTGACGTAGACTTGAAAGAACATGAAGCGGAGCTGCAAAAGTGGTTAGACTCTGGCTATCACGGCAGTATGGACTGGATGGCTCGACATGGCATGATGCGAGCGAGACCTGATGAACTGCTACCCGGCACAATACGAGTTATTAGTGCACGCATGGACTACCTCCCTCCAGAAGCGCAATTTGCGAGTAATTTAAGTAACCCTAACCACGCCTATATTAGCCGCTATGCACTTGGCCGAGACTATCACAAATTGGTTCGTAATCAGCTTAAGAAGCTTGGACAAAGAATTGAAGCTGAAGTCGAGCAACTTGGCTACCGACCTTTTGTGGATTCTGCGCCAATACTCGAGCGACCATTAGCGCAAAAAGCAGGCTTGGGTTGGTCTGGTAAACACTCGCTGATTCTTGATAAAGAGTGTGGTTCGTGGTTTTTCTTGGGCGAACTGTTAGTCGATATTCCTCTGCCCGTAGACAAACCGAGTGAGAATCAATGCGGTGCTTGTAAAGCTTGCATGACCTCTTGCCCGACAGCTGCGATCGTCGATGAAGGCATTGTCGATGCTCGGCGCTGCATCTCTTACCTCACCATTGAATTCGATGGCGTTATCCCTGAAGAGTTTCGCAAAGCGATGGGCAATCGCATCTATGGTTGCGATGACTGCCAACTCGTCTGTCCATGGAACCGTTTTGCCGACGTAACTCAGCAAGAGGACTTTTATCGCCGTTCTTGCTTTCAAACTCCTGAACTTGTCGAGTTATTCCATTGGGATGAAACCACTTTCCTAAAGAACATGGAAGGCTCCCCTATTCGCCGGATCGGTCATCAGCAATGGTTACGCAACTTATCTATTGCATTGGGAAATGCACCGTTCTCGCAACAAATCATAGAATCACTTAAAAGTCGCAAAGGTCTATCTGAACTGTTGGATGAACATATTGACTGGGCGATTGAGCAACAACTTGCTCAAGTACATGAAAAGAATGGTATTAAAATAAAGCACGAACGGCTAATCCGAATAGTGCAAAAAGGGTTGCCTAGAGACGCATAATCCTTGCCAAGTTTTCAGATGGATTATTTGATTTGTTTCCCAATTTGTTTATGTGGAAAAAAATCTCGTCAATAGGTTATAAGACTGAGTAAACGAAAGTTAACCACAAACTCAGTAAATGACTAGGATCAATGTATTTTCACTTAATGATCAATTAATTCTAAGCAATCATTAGGCAATTTTGCTTTATGTTCATAAAAAACAAAGAGTTACATTAAAGGCCATTTAAAAGTGTGACTAAGATTCCGAGAAAGATCTTTTTTTGTATTGTACTTTTTGACAATTTTTCGGTTTACCCACTAAGTTATCCACAGATTGGTTTTTGTGGATAAGTCTGTGAGTTAGATAGGCTTAACCAGTGAATACAACTGTACGCACGCTGGCGAAATATCGCAGAGAGTAAAAAGCAAAATGCCCTCCTAGAAACTAGGTGGACTTTCTTTAAATTTGGGGATTTATGCTTCACAGCATTAGAAAGAGCGGATGGTCTAAGGACCAAATCAAATGACAGTGTCATTTGAAGGGAAATTGGATCGACGCGACCAGCTTGGGCACGAGGTTCCTCGTGTTAGGTCTCATCTCTCTAAAATTGGAGCGACACACGAGGTTCGAACTCGTGACCTCAACCTTGGCAAGGTTGCGCTCTACCAACTGAGCTAGTGTCGCAAGGATAAATCGCAGTAGCAATTTATCTTAATGTGGTTGCGGGAGCTGGATTTGAACCAACGACCTTCGGGTTATGAGCCCGACGAGCTACCAAGCTGCTCCATCCCGCGTCCGGATGTCATTGTTAAGTACAATGAGAACTATCAAATTGGAGCGACGCGACCAGCTTGGGCACGAGGTTCCTCGTGTTAGGTCTCATCTCTCAAAAATTTGGAGCGACACACGAGGTTCGAACTCGTGACCTCAACCTTGGCAAGGTTGCGCTCTACCAACTGAGCTAGTGTCGCAAGGATAAATCGCAGTAGCAATTTATCTTAATGTGGTTGCGGGAGCTGGATTTGAACCAACGACCTTC
Organism: Vibrio panuliri; assembly: GCF_009938205.1. Classification (NCBI taxonomy): domain Bacteria; kingdom Pseudomonadati; phylum Pseudomonadota; class Gammaproteobacteria; order Vibrionales; family Vibrionaceae; genus Vibrio; species Vibrio panuliri. The sequence continues at coordinate 2,948,761 of NZ_AP019654.1, forward strand.
GGGTTATGAGCCCGACGAGCTACCAAGCTGCTCCATCCCGCGTCCGGATGTCATTGTTAAGTACAATGAGAACTATCAAATTTGGAGCGACACACGAGGTTCGAACTCGTGACCTCAACCTTGGCAAGGTTGCGCTCTACCAACTGAGCTAGTGTCGCAAGGATAAATCGCAATAGCAATTTATCTTAATGTGGTTGCGGGAGCTGGATTTGAACCAACGACCTTCGGGTTATGAGCCCGACGAGCTACCAAGCTGCTCCATCCCGCGTCCGGATGTCATTGTTAAGTACAATGAGAACTGTCAAATTGGAGCGACACACGAGGTTCGAACTCGTGACCTCAACCTTGGCAAGGTTGCGCTCTACCAACTGAGCTAGTGTCGCAAGGATAAATCGCAGTAGCAATTTATCTTAATGTGGTTGCGGGAGCTGGATTTGAACCAACGACCTTCGGGTTATGAGCCCGACGAGCTACCAAGCTGCTCCATCCCGCGTCCGGATGTCATTGTTAAGTACAATGAGAACTATCAAATTTGGAGCGACACACGAGGTTCGAACTCGTGACCTCAACCTTGGCAAGGTTGCGCTCTACCAACTGAGCTAGTGTCGCATTTCATTATTCAGAGTATAATGATTACTCATTCTATCCACTAAAAAAGTGGAGCGACACACGAGGTTCGAACTCGTGACCTCAACCTTGGCAAGGTTGCGCTCTACCAACTGAGCTAGTGTCGCATCAACAACGTTTCCGTCGTTCAGGGCTGCGAATTATAAGAGCATTTTTTTGTGATGCAAGTCCTTCTTGAAAAAAAACCGAGTTTTTTTCTCGTTTGATGAAAAAGCACACAAAAGAGAATAAAACAGAACCGCTTTGCGCAATATTCGCTCAAGAAAACACATCGTCCATTATGATTAATTGGTTGATTTATAAACGCACTTGAAGTCAAGACTAAGAGGTTTCCGGCACAAATGAGATATGAGCCAGTAAATAGCGTCAAAAAAACACGCCGTGCTGGTCTCAATTTCTGCTTTCAGCTATAACCAAAACGGATTATCTGTTTGGTTTAAATAGAATTATTGATTGCAATTGCATAAATGGAGTCAGCAGTGGCAAGAGAAAAGTATTATCTACGTTTTATTTTCCCACTGCTTGCCTGTTTCATACTAACCACGCTCATTGGATGTGGGTCAATGCCTAAACCTGTCAGGAACTTAGGAAAAACCGATGTGGATTTCGTTATGGACGTTCATGCCAGAGAGCAAAAAGAACTGCTAATGGAGCTGACACGAAAGCTCTATGTCCGAAATCCAAACCAGTTACGTAAAATTGAAGACATGACCATCGAAGACCGTATGCTGCAAATTTTCGGTCGCCCCGGTGAGCTTGAATCCAAATCGCTGGTGTTTGATGAACTCGATGGGAAGACCAGTATTGATGCAATCCTGCTGGCTTTTGATGAGTCCTACCAAGGCGATCGCGTTTTTGCAGCCATGGTCGGCCTTACCGAAATGCTGAGACGATCTTACAACCATCAGCAAGAGTTCTTTATTCTCGATTCTTTGGATGAGCAATCACTCTACAACAGTGCACGCAACATCGAGATATTTGTCTGGCGCCTTTACCACCGACGAGATAGCAACGGTGAGCTTTACCTACTTACCAATCACTATAACGAGCAACAGTTTGATGTAAGCTTCGACCGAATATTTACGCGGATGGCAATGGTGCAAGATATGATGGCGCTTATTGTCGCCGACAAAACGAACCGAAGCATTACCAAAGTGGCCCATGGCGTAGTTCAGTTTGTCTTTCTGCCAGTTCCCTAACGCAAACAAGCCGCAGAATTTTCTGCGGCTTGCTTAAAAGGAACGAGGGCCTAAATTTTGAAAATAGTTTGGCGGTAATATTTCAGCTCGGCAATCGATTCTCGGATATCATCCAAAGCAAGATGACTGCCTTGCTTGCTAAAACCGTCTAGTACTTCCGGTTGCCAACGGCGAGTTAACTCTTTTAACGTACTTACATCTAAGTAACGATAGTGGAAATACTCTTCTAGCTCCGGCATATGCTTGTATAAGAAACGACGATCTTGACCAATACTGTTGCCGCAGATCGGTGATTTACCTTTTGGCACCCATTGCTCTAGAAACGCGATAGTTTGTCGAATCGCCTCTTGCTCATCCACTTGGCTATTACGAACTCGCTCTACTAGACCGCTATTGGTATGGGTGTTAGTGCACCAGTCGTCCATTTTCGCGAGTTCATCTTCCGATTGATGCACAGCAAGAACTGGGCCTTCAGCTAAAATATTGAGCTCACTATCGGTAACAATGGTGGCGATTTCGATGATTTTATGAGTTTCCGGATCAAGTCCTGTCATCTCAAGATCGACCCAAATTAAGTTATGATCGCTAAAGGACATAAATCGTTGCCTATTGGTTTTTCGCTAAAAAAGGTACTATACCCAAATTCGGGTACCCAAGATAGCTATGTCAGGTATCGACCCCAAGAGAAATAGATTAAGTAGATCATCGTGGCAAAAAAGAAAAAGCTAACCAAAGGTCAAGTACGACGCGTTCGTAGCAACCAAAAACGCAAACTCACGAAGGAAGAAAGTATCCAGTGGGATGAGTCGATGCTGGGCAACACAAAATCCGGTCTAGTGATCACTCGATTTGGTCAGCATGCTGATATTGAAGATCGCGAAAGTGGCGACATTCATCGTTGCAACCTACGCCGTGGCATTGAAACATTGGTCTCCGGTGACAAAGTAATTTGGCGTCCTGGGCTAGAATCGATGGATGGCATTTCTGGAGTGGTTGAAGCCGTTGAACCACGCAGCTCAGTTCTCACTCGTCCCGATTACTACGACGGTTTGAAACCCGTTGCGGCCAACATCGATCAAATGATCATTGTTTCGTCAGTCCTGCCGGAGTTGTCACTTAACATTATCGACCGCTACCTTGTTGCCTCTGAGACCTTGGGCATCGCACCACTCATTGTTCTCAACAAAGTCGATCTACTTGAAGATGAGCAACGTGAGACTTATCGAAACTGGCTAAGCGAATATGAACGCATTGGATACAAAGTCCTACTGGTCAGTAAACAGTCCGGTGAAGGGATTGAGGCGCTCGAACAAGAATTACAAGGCCGCATCAATATCTTTGTTGGGCAGTCTGGTGTTGGCAAATCAAGTTTAGTTAATGCTCTGATGCCGGAGTTGGATGTGGAAGAGGGTGCGGTTTCAGAAAACTCTGGACTAGGTCAGCACACTACCACTGCCGCTCGCTTGTACCATATACCTTCTGGAGGTGACTTGATCGACTCTCCTGGAGTTCGTGAATTTGGCCTTTGGCACTTGGAAGCAGAAGAAGTCACCAAAGCGTTTGTTGAATTTAAGCCTTACTTAGGCGGCTGCAAATTCCGAGATTGCAAGCACCTCGATGACCCGGGCTGCATTTTGCGTGAAGCGGTGGAGAATGGTGATGTTAGTGAAACACGCTTTGACAATTACCATCGCATCTTAGACAGTATGACCGAGAACAAAGCGAATCGTCAGTACTCACGCAGTAAGAAAGCCGATCTGTAACGCACAGCTTGAGTACAAACATCGGCAAGTACTGACATTTGATAGTTTTTTAAGTAACATCTCGCGCCCAAAAGTTTGAAACAGATAATTAACATTGGAACTAAGCACAATGGATAAGATTAAAGTTAGACTGCAGTACTGGATTCCTCAGCACGGTTTAACTCGCCTAGTTGGTAAGTTAGCCTCAGCTAAAGCTGGCGGTCTAACCACAGCGATCATTCGCTGGTTCATCAAGCAGTACAACGTCAATATGAGTGAAGCACTTCATACCGATCCTGCTTACTTCAAGACGTTTAACGACTTTTTCGTACGAGAACTAAAAGATGGTGCACGACCTATAAGTGAAGGTGAGAACATTATCACTCACCCTGCTGATGCGTGTGTCAGTCAATTTGGCCCAATAGAAAATGGCAAACTGATCCAAGCGAAAGGCCACGACTACACGGCATTAGAACTGCTTGGTGGTGATCAGAAACTGGCTGATGAGTTTGCTGATGGTGAGTTTGCAACACTATACCTTTCGCCAAGCGACTACCACCGCGTACACATGCCATGTGACGGTACATTGCGTCAAATGATCTATGTTCCAGGAGATCTGTTTTCAGTTAATCCTCTGACAGCAGAGAATGTACCAAACCTTTTTGCACGCAATGAACGCGTTGTTTGCATCTTTGATACTGAGTTTGGTCCTATGGCACAAGTCTTGGTCGGTGCAACGATAGTAGGCAGTATCGAACAGGTTTGGGCCGGCACAGTGACACCGCCTCGCGGTAACACAGTGTACCGCTGGGACTACCCTGCAGAAGGTGACAAAGCTGTAATACTGAAAAAAGGCGAAGAGATGGGTCGCTTCAAACTCGGCTCTACAGTGATTAACTTGTTTGCCAAAGATGCCATTACTTTTGACGATTCAATGCAGCTCGGCCAGCCTACCGTGATGGGCACTGCATATGCGGCGCGAAAATCCGCAGAGTAAACCGATAAAAATCCTCGACTTGCTCGGGGATTTTTTTGACCCACAGCAAACCTAATGCAACATTTTTTACGTTTTTGTAAAATTCAAACCTTAGTCTAAGACCCTAATTTGGTTATCTTTTAAGCTTGTCTTTCCTATTGATTTGGAAGGTATGCTTGCCTATGAAAAAAGTTCATTCCGGCACCATTATCAAGCTGCTAATCTGCTTTGGATTGCCGCTTGCGGTATTGTTTATGCCGATTGATTTGATCCCGATTGATGACCTTACTCTTATCCAGCACCGACTCCTCGCCATTTTTCTTCTTGCCGCACTTTTGTGGGTTCTGGAACCTGTCCCTGTTTTCGCCACATCAATTCTTATTATTGCATTAGAACTGATCATGATTTCAGACAAAGGGTTACGGCTCTTTCGCCACCCACCTGAGGGGCACGATCTTGGTGAGCTAATTAGCTATACCGATATTTTTAGCGCTTTCTCTTCGCCGATTATCATCCTCTTTATGGGGGGATTTGCATTGGCGATTTCGGCGTCTAAGTACGAACTGGACAACAATCTTGCACGTGTTTTGCTTAAGCCATTTGGCAGCAAACCCAAATTTATCATGCTCGGATTGATGCTCATTACCGCAGTGTTTTCCATGTTTATGTCTAACACCGCCACCACAGTGATGATGCTGGCACTACTCGGCCCTATCGTTGCCTCTGCGCCGAAAGGGGATCTCGGTATTAAAGCATTGGTACTGTGTATTCCCATCGCCGCGAACACGGGCGGTATTGCGACCCCTATCGGTACTCCACCAAACGCGATCGCCCTACAATATCTCACTGGAGAAAACAGCATTGATTTTCTTTCATGGATGATGATGGGGCTCCCGTTTGTCATTGTACAGTTGACTATCGCTTGGTTTTTGTTGCAAAAACTTTTCCCCTCTCAACAAGATGAAATGGTGCTTAAGCTCAACGGTAAATTCCAGAAAAATTGGCGTGCTATCGTAGTCTATGCCACCTTTGCCATCACCATCTTGATGTGGATGACGACCAAGTTGCACGGCATGAACACCTATGTAGTCTCAATCATTCCTCTCGCGGTATTTACCCTGACCGGTATTATGGGTAAAGAAGAGCTAAAGCTGATTAACTGGGATGTGCTGTGGTTAGTCGCAGGGGGGATAGCGATAGGCATCGCTTTGGATAAAACAGGGTTAGCAGAAGCTCTGGCTCACGCCATTGATTATGAGTCCCTATCGCCAATGGCTGTGATCATCGCGCTATCGATCGTCTGTTGGTTGATGGCAAACTTTATGTCTAACACTGCCACAGCCAACTTGTTGATGCCTATTGCAACTGCGATTGGTGTTTCGATGCAAACGTTAGATATGCAAAACCTGTTAGTGGTGGTCGCCTTCTCTGCATCACTCGGGATGATCTTACCGGTCTCAACTCCACCGAACTCACTGGCGTATTCAACAGGTTTAATCGAAAGCAAAGATATGGCGAAAACCGGATTGATTATTGGTTTGATCGGTCTTTTTATTGTCTATATCGCCAACTGGATTCTTTCTTAGCAACCTCCCCTCACCGTAAGCGATGGGGTTTGATACCCTTTGCTTACGGTGATAAATCAGGCATATTGTTGGCCTAACAAGATGCCAAGAATGGTATCCCTCCCAAGTTCAAGGATGAATCAAGCATGGGCTTTGAGTGGCTCGCTCTGTTTGCCGCACTAATGTGGGCATTTTCCAGTGTACTTTCAGTGGTCCCCGCCAAACACTTAGGCAGTTTTGCCTACAGCCGCTGGCGTATGGGGTGTGCAAGTACGATCTTAGCCAGTATGGCAGTGATAACCGGAGGTTGGGCAACCATCACTCTTCCTGCAGTCAGTGCGATGATGCTTTCCGGATTGATTGGGATTTTTATCGGCGATACGGCACTGTTTGCTTGCTTGAATCGAATGGGACCGCGCCAATCCGGTTTACTGTTTTCCTGCCATGCCGTTTTTTCAACGGTACTTGGCTACTTTCTATTTAGTGAAGCGATGACTCCACTCGAGTTGCTTGGTGCAACTTTGGTTTTCTCTGGTGTATTACTCGCGATTTTTTATGGTCGCCGAGGCCAAGCAAGTAACCAACTCGAAGTTGTGCAAGGGCGCGTATGGGTGGGGATTGCGCTCGGTTTACTGGCAGCACTATGCCAAGCACTTGGTGGCATTATCGCTAAGCCGATCATGCAAACAGAGATTGATCCTGTTGCGGCCTCTGCAATGCGTATGATGACCGCATTTGCCGCTCACCTTTTGCTATTGTTGTGTGGGGTGCGCGTGGCTAAGGCACATCAAACAATCAATAAACAAGTGTTTGCCTTAACTGCTTTAAATGCATTTGTTGCCATGGCGATCGGCATGACATTAATTCTCTATGCGCTGCAAAAAGGCAATGTGGGTATGGTTGCTCTACTCTCTTCCACCACACCAATTATGCTGTTGCCTATACTTTGGCTCTATACCAAACAAGCGCCGAATCGCTATGCATGGTTAGGGACAATATTGGCTGTTTCGGGTACGGCAATTTTGGTTCGGTAGTCCTATTTTCACGTATTAGCTATCAACATGATTGGTTTTACCGAATTTACATTGCGCCAAATTAATTGAGAATAACATTCATTATTGATGTAAAAATTAAGGCGAAATCAGGAAGTCGCTGAAAGATTGCTACATAAAATCGCGAACAATATTTGATCTTAGCCTACAGTTTTGCTTAAAAAGTGTAGTAAAATTACGCTAGTTTTGTTTCAAGGTACTTGGGAAACTTCCCAACACCGACAGTTACTTAAATTTGACGAGGTTCAATCTATGTCTGCTAAGAAGCCACTGGCTCTAGTTATTCTAGACGGTTACGGTCACCGTGAAGATACAGCAAATAACGCTATCGCAAATGCTATTACGCCAAATTTGGATAAGCTATTTGCTAACCACCCAAACACGCTAATTTCTGCCTCTGGTATGGATGTGGGTCTACCTGATGGTCAAATGGGTAACTCAGAAGTTGGTCACACTAACATCGGCGCTGGTCGTATCGTGTACCAAGATCTTACTCGTATCACTAAATCAATCGCTGACGGCGAATTCGTACAGACTCCAGCTTTAGTTGAAGCGATTGACGCAGCAGTAAAAGCAGACAAAGCAGTACACATCATGGGTCTAATGTCTCCAGGTGGCGTACACTCACACGAAGATCACATCTACGCTGCTATTGAAATGGCAGCTGAGCGTGGCGCAGAGAAAATCTACCTACACTGCTTCCTAGATGGTCGTGATACACCACCACGTAGCGCAGAAGGCTCTCTACAACGCTTCCAAGAGTTATTTGCGAAACTAGGTAAAGGTCGTGTTGCATCGCTTGTGGGTCGCTACTACGCAATGGACCGCGATAACAACTGGGATCGCGTTCAAGTCGCTTACGACCTTCTAACGCAAGCAAAAGCTGAGTTCACATACGAAACAGCAGTCGCAGGTCTTGAAGCGGCATATGCTCGTGAAGAAAACGATGAGTTCGTAAAAGCAACGGCAATCAAAACTGCTGATCAAGAAGATGCAATCATGCAAGATGGTGATGCGGTTATCTTCATGAACTACCGTGCTGACCGTGCTCGTCAAATCACTCGTACTTTCGTACCTGGTTTCGAGGGCTTTGAGCGTGCAGTATTCCCTGCAGTAAACTTTGTGATGCTGACTCAATACGCAGCAGATATCCCTCTCGCTATCGCATTCCCACCAGCATCACTGGAGAATACTTACGGTGAATGGTTGTCTAAGCAAGGCCAAACTCAGCTACGTATCTCTGAAACAGAAAAATACGCGCACGTTACTTTCTTCTTCAACGGCGGTGTTGAAACTGAATTTGAAGGCGAGGAACGTCAACTCGTTGCTTCTCCTAAAGTTGCGACTTACGACCTACAGCCAGAAATGAGCTCTGCAGAGCTTACAGACAAGCTAATCGCAGCCATTAAGTCTGGTAAGTACGACACCATCATCTGTAACTACCCTAACCCGGATATGGTTGGTCACACTGGTGTTTACGAAGCAGCAAAACAAGCAATTGAAGCTATCGACGAATGTATGGGTCGCGTCATTGATGCGATCAATGAAGTTGACGGTCAAATGTTAGTAACAGCAGACCACGGTAACGCGGAAATGATGGTCGACCCAGAAACGGGCGGTATCCACACTGCACATACTAACCTACCTGTACCGCTAGCATACGTGGGTAGCAAGTCAGTTGAGTTTATTGAAGGCGGTAAACTGTCTGACTTAGCACCAACCATGCTGTCTCTAGCAGGCCTAGAAATTCCAGCAGAAATGTCTGGTCAAGTTATCGTTAAGTAACGAACTAACTTAATCGTAAACGCCTGAGCTTTGCTCGGGCGTTTTTGTATCAGGCACTAATGTAGCAAGACTTATCTGCGTGCCAAATTCAACGCAAGATTTGACTAAGTACTTTTGCCCGCCGTTTTTCTTTAGGTATACTGACCCTTAATCAACCGCTTAGGATAACTCGCGCTAATGACGCTTAAAGCAACATCAAGTCTTTGCCGTAAACTCGCCTCCTTAATGGCAATCTCGGCTTGTATCGGCACGCTTATTTCTCCTTTCGCTTATGGCGCATCAAAGAATGAGTTAACCGGAGTTAAAAGTGAAATCTCGCGTCAGAAGCAAAATCTATCCTCGCAGCAAAAGCAGTTGGATAACTTACAAAAGTCTTTGAAAGATCAAGAGCTAAGCATTAACAAGCTTGAGAAAGAGATTAAGCAAACCAAAACCTCATTGACGCAAACCAACAATAATATTGCCTCACTGGACAGCAAAATAGCCAAGTTAGAAACACAGAAAAAAGCACAAAGCGAAAAGCTAATTCAGTTGTTGCAAACCTATTACGTCACTCAACGGGCAAAATCATCAGCGAATATTCTCACACAAGGTGTCGAAGAAGATCGCATGAGCCAATATTTCCAACATCTCGCCAAACAGCGCGCTGAAACCATCGAAAAATTGGAAAAGACAGTGACTGACCTAGAGCAGAGCGAGAAGCAACTGCTCCTAGAGAAACAGCAAATCACTCGACTGCTCGAACAGCAGACCAGCAAACGCAACCAACTTGGTAAAGCGCAGTCACAGCGCAAAGGGACAGTCAGCCAAATTAAAAAGAGCATTTCTAGTGATAAGGTTTACTTGTCTGAACTGCAACGCAACGAAGCACGCCTAAAAGCAGAAATTGCGAAAGCAGCCAAACGCAATGCGGTACCAATGGATGGATTAGCACGTCAGAAAGGCAAATTACCTTGGCCGATTAAAGGTCAGGTGCTCAATAGCTATGGCTCACGCCAAACCGGCCAGATCAATTGGAAAGGTATGGTGGTCAAAGCAAATTATGGACAATCCGTTAAAGCGGTTTATTCCGGTACCGTGGTATTTGCTGACTACCTACGCGGCTATGGCCTAGTGGTTCTACTCGATCACGGTAAGGGTGATATGACGCTGTACGGCTTTAACCAGAGCTTACTGAAAAAAGAAGGGGATAAAGTCGCCGCAGGTGAGTCAATTGCACTGGCTGGCGATACTGGCGGACAAGCCCAGCCATCGCTCTACTTTGAAATTCGCCGCAACAGTAAAACCCAAGACCCTATCGCTTGGCTAAAACGTCGCTAACGACACAAGAATCGGGGCGCGATATGCGCCCTATGTAAGCAGAATTCACTTGCTATAGTGGCTCGTGACAGTCTCAATCAATCTTTGCAAATCAGCTCGCTCAAGATGATTGATGCCACCAGCAGCTTCCCTTCCTCCCCCTGAAACAAACTGACTACAGAGTTCGCCCGCCCCTTGCTTGTTATCTAAAGGGGCACGCAGCGAAACCGTATAACCATTAAGGCTATTTTCTGTTAAGACGAGATGCGCTTGGGACGGTGTTTGATTAGCGAGCCAGTTACCATATACCCCACTGACACGCCGCGAGGCGGCACGATTTGGCAACTGATAAACGGCGAGACTGGCATCATGATAAAACGGTTTAATTGCTTGAGCCAATCTCATGTCCTGTTGATAAGCTCGCTTCAAACGGTGATATGGTGAATCTTGTGCAGCAATCACTGCAAATGGATCATCGTAGGCTAAAAGCTCTTGAAACAATTTCGCGGGGTGGTAATGAAGGTCATCGGTGGTCTCTCCGTAACCATTATAGTTGATCAGCGTGCCTAACTCTTTTAACTGCTCAGCCTGTTGTGGCGATAATCCCGCTTGCTGCGCCAACAGATCCGCTTGAGCGACTAGATTATCCCCATAAGCGGCAGTCATTGCCCAATATTGAAAACGACCTTGCAATAACCGATCGATGATTAGCGCAGTGCAAGTATTGGCATCGAGATCGATATACGCCTCTAAGTTTTCGGCCTCAGGGATGGCATCGCTTTTATGGTGGTCGGCATAAAACACCAACGCCCCGATTTCGAGAGCCTTTAACAACTGAGGCTTGTTACGGCTCATCGATATATCAAGCACGGTGAGGGAGTCATCAGGTTTGAGATCAAGATGGTTGAGCAGCTGGATATCGCGCTTTACGCCCGTGACTAATTGCGCCTGTTTGGGCTCAGCTAGGCGCAGTTGGAGCAAAGAAATAATCCCGTCGGCATCGCCGTTAAAAATATCGTAGTGCATAATCATACTCAAATCTAAAGTTATGATTAATCTATCCTTTAACGGCACGTAAACCAAAGAGCTAAAGGTTATAAACTAGATTAAGGTGGTAGCGAAGAACTCAACGCAACAAGGTTACGCATGCATCGCCTTGACCCCTTCTTCCAATAACTGCAACTGCTCTAGTCCCGTCTCTGTTGCTCTTGGCTTGACGACCGCAATCATTTGCAACATCCCTTGATGGATGATCTCCTCGGTGATCAGCGTCTTAGGGGACATGGCAGATTGATAACCTAGCCAACTGGTGGCAATCAAATGCAAGGTACGAACCTGAGATTTCATTTCACTCGGAGAGAGTTGAAGCAAGCCCAATGAGACAAAGTCTGCCATTATGCTAACTAAGTTCGCTTGGAGCTTTTCTTGCACCACAATGTAGTCTTGATGCAACTCTTCGTCTCGCTGCAAAATCTCGGGTAGATTGGCGTAGAAAAAGCGGTATTTCCACATCAAAGTGAAGATCGAATTAAGATAACGCTTCAACAACACTAGGCTTTCTTGCTGCTCCAAGATTGGCGTAAATCGCTCTAATAACTCATTGGAATACAGGGTAAAAATCTCACGGACAATTTCCTGCTTATTGCGAAAATGGTAGTAGAGATTACCCGGGCTGATATCAATATGCGCGGCAATATGATTGGTAGTGATGTTTCGCTCGCCATGCTCATTAAAGAGCTCAAGAGCCGCGAGGACAATTTTATCACGCGTCTTCATGAATAGCGTGTTCCTTCAATTCAGTTCGAGATAAGTAAAATCAGCATCATTGAGATACTTAATGCATACAAGTAATAGTGTACTCAAAAATAAAAAAGCGCCTGGTCTAATCAGGCGCTTATTTGAGTATGATTACTTGTGATACGGTTTAGAAAGCTCGTGAACCGCTTCCACAAACACACCAGCATTTTCTGGTGGAACATCCAGATGGATACCATGGCCTAGGTTAAATACATGACCTGTACCTGCATCACCATAGCCTTCTAGGATTGATGACACTTCTTCACGAATACGCTCAGGTGATGCGTATAACATTGAAGGATCCATGTTACCTTGCAGCGCCACTTTATCGCCAATGCGCGCTTTCGCATCAGCAATGTTGATTGTCCAGTCTAGACCGACAGCGTCACAGCCTGTTGCTGCGATCTGTTCAAGCCACATACCACCGTTCTTCGTGAACAAAGTCACCGGTACACGACGACCATCATTTTCACGGATAAGACCATCAACAATCTTATGCATGTATTGCAGCGAGAACAGGTTGTAATCACGAGGAGTCAAAACACCACCCCAAGTGTCAAACACCATTACTGACTGTGCACCCGCTTTGATTTGCGCGTTAAGGTACTCGATAACGCTATCGGCCAGCTTATCCAGTAACAAGTGCAGAGTTTGTGGCTCTGCGTACATCATTTTTTTAATTTTGGTGAAGGCTTTCGAGCTACCACCTTCTACCATGTAGGTAGCGAGTGTCCAAGGGCTTCCTGAGAAACCGATCAATGGCACTTCACCTTGAAGATCTTTACGGATCTGACGTACTGCGTTCATCACATACTGCAGTTCACCTTCTGGGTCCGGAATGCCGATCTTATCCACGTCTGCCTTACAAGTGATTGGTTTATCAAAAACCGGGCCTTCACCTGTTTCAAAACGTAAACCAAGCCCCATTGCATCGGGAATGGTCAGAATATCAGAGAACAAAATGGCCGCGTCCAACGGGAAACGACGTAAAGGCTGAAGAGTCACTTCAGAAGCGAGCTCTGCGTTACGACACAGTGACATAAAATCACCCGCTTGGGCGCGCGTCGCTTTGTACTCAGGTAGGTAACGACCTGCTTGGCGCATCATCCATACTGGGGTGTAATCTACCGGCTGTTTTAAAAGCGCGCGCAGATAACGATCATTCTTTAATTCTGTCATTATGCTTTTCCAATCTTAGGCCTTATTTTTAACGCCCGTATTCTAACACTGTTTTGCTCGCAAAAGCCGAGTGCTTTGCAACCTAGATCAAGTTATTAACTTTTTATTCAATGGTTAATTTGCACCCGCCTCCTATCAGTGTTAAAAATTCCAACGCTAGCGAAAACTACAATAATTAACTGGGTACTCAGTACTCAGCATCTCATAACGACATCTTACTTACCCCCTCCCTCTCGGAGGGTTTTTTTTATCTATTTTTCAGTAAGATGCTGTTTTATATCCGCCACTGTTCGTTCTATTAGTGCTCGGGCAATCGTCCCCTCCGGAGCCACTGGAGGCATCTCCTCAACCGAAAACCACTGAGCGTCACTCAATTCGCTGTAATCAGGTTTAACACTGCCTGACTGATAATCGGCCAAGAATCCCATCATCATACTGGAAGGAAATGCCCATGGCTGACTACCAAAATAACGAATATTGGTCACGTCGATGCCGGTTTCTTCCTTAACTTCCCTTGCGACACATTGCTCGAGTGTTTCGCCAACCTCAAGGAAACCCGCAATAACCGTGTACATGCCGTTGCGATGGCGTGGATGCTGGGCAAGAAGAATTTGATCTTGTTTGCGCACTGCAACAATAATGCAGGGGAAAATCCTTGGATAATGCAATGTTCGGCACTCGCCACACTGCATGGCAAGCTGATTGTGATTAAGATGATTCCTGCCGCCACACAAAGGGCAAAAACGCATGCTTTGGGACATATGTCCATATTGCACCGCTTTGCTCACCAACAAAAATAACGGTTGAGGAAAAGCCAAACACTCACGTAGTGAAGTCAGGGTTAGTTGCTGCTCTACATCTTGCTCATTGAGCCACAATACTGGGAGTGCGTTATACATACCCACGCAGGTTGCTTTGTCTAAATTGAAACAAAATTCTTCTGCGCTGCCTATTGGCAACTCACCTTCTGGCAACCAAACCTCACTACCTGAAACCACACACCAGTATGCACGGCACTGTTGGTCAATTTCACTGTTCTCTATCATTAGCTTCCCTCTATGCTTGCAGTTCAACCATTTTACTGGCAATCTAAATTCATACCAGAATTTGTGTCTATTAGGTTTTTTGACTACAAATTGGGTAAGGACAAATAGATTTGTAATCTATCACTGCTTTGCAATGCAAAGCTTAATAATCACCGGAGTGTGATTGGATCATGAGGGCATGGTCATGCTAAAAAAATTCAAACAAACACAGGAACAGTGGGGTGGCTCAAGTGAAGTCATCGACCATTGGTTAGAGACTCGTCAGTCACTGATTGTCGAGTACTGTAAGCTTGCCGCGCTTCAACCCGCTAGTCAAAAAGCTCCCCTTTCTTCGCTGCCAACCCCGGCTGAACTCCAAAGCTTTTGCCAACATCTTGTCGACTATATTTCTGAAGGTCATTTTAAGATCTACGATATGGTGATGGATAAGTGGCGAACAACCGGATTTCAAGCCACTGATGAAATCAATACGGCTTACGCCAAAATTGTTTTAACCACCGACCCTTTACTTAACTTCACTGACAAATACGCCGATGTGAGTGATGAAGACACACTCGATGATTTTGATGAAGATCTGTCTAATGTCGGAGAAATTTTAGAAATCAGGTTTGGTGTGGAAGATCACCTTATCCAATTAATTGCCGATAGCTTAGCAGTGCCACCGGGCGCGTAGATATTGGAACGCCCAGCCGTGCTGCTGGGCTATGAAGATAGAAACGCCCAACCTTGTTGGGCTACACAACCCTGCACTACGAAGTGTTGAACATAAGCCTTTTCAGTGGCTTTCGCCACTCTCATTTCTTCGATCCCATCTCTAAATTCTTAACTCTCAATTCTCATTATGAGCCGCTAAGCTGAATGCTCCAACACCACACTAACTAAGCGTAATAAGCAGATTCTCGACAACGGTCCTGCGTCACTTTCGGCAACGACAAACTGGGCAATGCGTACGAAGGCATCTATTTAGAGATATGGGTTTACTTATCCTCATTGATTTACCCCCAAACGCAAAAAAGGCACCCGAAGGTGCCTTTTGTTATTTCTTATTCAGCGACGAATTAGTCTTCTGAAGAAAAGCCTGCGTTTAGAAGTGCAGCTAGGTTGTCAGTAGCTTGTTCAGCTGATGGACCTTCTTGCTCTTCTGCGCGCTTAGCTTGACGCTCTTGGTGGTAAGCGAAACCAGTACCCGCTGGAATTAGACGACCAACGATTACGTTTTCTTTCAGACCACGTAGCTCATCACGTTTACCAGAAACAGCTGCTTCTGTTAGTACGCGAGTTGTCTCCTGGAACGATGCCGCAGAGATGAACGACTCAGTCGCTAGAGATGCTTTAGTGATACCTAGAAGGTCACGTTCAAAACGTGCAGGCTCTTTGCCTTCAGCTTCTAGATTACGGTTAGCAATCTTAACTTGTGAGTATTCAACTTGCTCGCCAGGTAGGAACTCAGAGTCACCTGCGTGTGTAATAGTACACTTACGTAGCATTTGACGAACGATAGTCTCAATGTGCTTATCGTTAATCTTAACGCCTTGTAGTCGGTAAACTTCTTGTACTTCGTTAGCGATGTACTGAGTTACTGCGTGGATACCACGTAGACGTAGGATGTCATGCGGAGTCTCTGGACCATCTGCAATAACGTCACCACGTTCAACTTTCTCGCCTTCGAATACGTTCAGCTGACGGTGCTTAGGAATCATCTCTTCGTAAGTTTCACCGCTTTCGCGAGTGATCACTAGACGACGCTTACCTTTCGTTTCTTTACCGAAGCTCACAGTACCTGTGTGCTCAGCAAGGATCGCAGGCTCTTTAGGCTTACGAGCTTCGAATAGGTCAGCTACGCGTGGTAGACCACCCGTGATGTCCTTGTTACCGCCTGATTTCTGAGGAATACGTGCTAGCGTATCACCCACACCAACTTCTGCGCCGTCTTCAATGTTCACGATCGCTTTACCAGGTAGGAAGTAGTGAGCTGGCATATCAGTACCAGGGATCATTACATCGTTACCTTGCTCGTCAACAAGTTTGATAGCTGGACGCATATCTTTACCTGCTGATGGACGAGCCGCAGCGTCTGTTACTTCACTTGAAGATAGACCAGTTAGGTCATCAGTTTGACGAGAAACTGTCACACCATCAATCATATCAACGAACTGGATACGACCAGCTACTTCAGTGATGATTGGCATTGTGTGTGCTTCCCAGTTCGCTACTGTTTCACCAGCAGTTACTGTGTCGCCATCTGCCTTGCTCAGTAGAGAACCGTAAGGCAGTTTGTGTTTCTCTTTAGTACGACCAAATTCGTCAATGATGGTTAGCTCAGAAGCACGTGATGTGATTACTAGCTTACCAGCTTTGTTGGTTACGAATTTCGCGTTGTGTAGCTTAACAGAACCGTTGTTCTTAGCTTGGATGCTGTTCTCTGCTGCTGCAGTCGATGCCGCACCACCGATGTGGAACGTACGCATCGTTAGCTGTGTACCAGGTTCACCGATAGATTGCGCAGCGATAACGCCCACTGCTTCACCTTGGTTCACTAGGTGACCACGAGCTAGGTCACGACCGTAACACTGTGCACAACAACCGAAGTCAGAATCACAAGTAACTACAGAACGAGCTTTAATGCTGTCTACTGAGTTCTCTTCCATGATCTGACACCACTTCTCATCAATTAGAGTATTACGTGGGATCAGAACTTCTTCTGTACCTGGTTTTAGAACATCTTCAGCAACTACACGACCTAGAGCAAGTTCAGTTAGAGCAACTTTAACATCACCACCCTCGATGTGAGGCATCATGTCAACACCTTCTACAGTGCCACAGTCATGTTCAGTTACAACAACGTCTTGTGCTACGTCTACTAGACGACGAGTCAGGTAACCTGAGTTCGCTGTCTTAAGTGCCGTATCCGCTAGACCCTTACGAGCACCGTGGGTAGAGATAAAGTACTGTAGTACGTTTAGACCTTCTTTAAAGTTCGCAGTGATCGGCGTTTCGATGATCGAACCATCTGGACGAGCCATCAGACCACGCATACCCGCTAGCTGACGAATCTGAGCTGCAGAACCACGTGCGCCCGAGTCGGCCATCATGTAGATGCTGTTGAACGATTCTTGCTGTTCTTCTTCGCCGTCGCGGTTGATAACTGTCTCGTAAGACAAGTTTTCCATCATCGCTTTCGCTACGCGATCGTTGGTCGATGCCCAAATATCGATCACTTTGTTGTAGCGTTCGCCCGCTGTTACAAGACCTGATTGGTATTGGTCTTGAATTTCACGTACTTCGTCTTCCGCTGCTGCGATTTCAGTGTACTTAGCTGCTGGAACAACCATGTCGTTGATACCAACTGATACACCAGAAAGTGCCGCGTAAGCAAAACCTGTGTACATGATTTGGTCAGCGAAGATAACCGTGTCTTTCAGACCTAGCTTACGGTACGCTTCGTTAAGTAGGTTAGAGATTTGCTTCTTACCTAGTTTTTGGTTAACGATGCTGTACGGTAGACCTGCTGGCACGATTTGCCACAACATTGCACGACCGATAGTGGTATCCACCATCTTAGTTTCTGTTGTTGTGTTGCCATCTTCGTCTTTAATAGTCTCTGTGATACGAACTTTAACGCGAGCGTGTAGCTCTGCAGTCTTAGTACGGTATGCCTTTTCAGCCTCAGCAGGGCTTGCAAGGTACATACCTTCGCCTTTCACGTTGATCTTGTCGCGAGTCATGTAGTACAGACCCAATACAACGTCCTGAGAAGGTACGATGATCGGATCACCTGACGCTGGCGACAGAATGTTGTTTGTCGACATCATCAGTGTACGTGCTTCAAGCTGTGCTTCTAGAGTTAGAGGCACGTGAACCGCCATTTGGTCACCATCGAAGTCCGCGTTGTACGCCGCACAAACTAGTGGGTGTAGCTGAATCGCTTTACCTTCGATTAGTACTGGTTCAAACGCTTGGATACCGAGACGGTGAAGTGTCGGTGCACGGTTTAGTAGTACTGGGTGTTCACGGATTACTTCGTCTAGAATATCCCAAACAACCGCTTCTTCACGCTCTACCATTTTCTTAGCAGCTTTGATTGTAGTCGCAAGACCACGAGTCTCTAGCTTGCTGTAGATAAATGGTTTGAATAGCTCAAGTGCCATCTTCTTAGGAAGACCACACTGGTGCAGACGTAGGTATGGACCAACTGTGATTACAGAACGGCCTGAGTAGTCTACACGTTTACCTAGCAGGTTCTGACGGAAACGACCTTGTTTACCCTTGATCATATCAGCAAGAGATTTCAGAGGACGTTTGTTCGAACCTGTGATCGCACGACCACGACGACCGTTGTCTAGTAGCGCATCAACAGACTCTTGCAGCATACGTTTTTCGTTACGTACGATGATGTCCGGAGCAGCAAGCTCTAGAAGACGCTTCAAACGGTTGTTACGGTTGATCACACGACGGTATAGGTCGTTCAGATCTGAAGTCGCAAAGCGACCGCCATCTAGTGGTACTAGTGGACGTAGATCTGGCGGTAGAACTGGAAGTACAGTTAGGATCATCCACTCAGGGTTGTTACCTGAAGAGATAAACGCTTCAACCAGTTTCAGACGCTTAGTTAGTTTCTTACGCTTAGTTTCAGAGTTAGTAGTATCTAGCTCTTCGCGCATCTGCTCAACTTCAGCGTGCAGATCCATAGAACCTAGTAGGTCCTTGATCGCTTCTGCACCCATCTTAGCAGTAAACTCATCACCCCACTCTTCTAGACGATCCAGATACTCTTCTTCAGTCAGCATCTGAGATTTTTCTAGATCAGTCATACCTGGTTCAGTTACTACGTACATTTCGAAGTAAAGAACACGTTCGATATCACGTAGAGGGATATCCATCAGTAGACCGATACGAGACGGTAGTGATTTTAGGAACCAGATGTGAGCAACTGGCGATGCAAGCTCAATGTGGCCCATACGGTCACGACGAACTTTAGTTTGTGTAACTTCAACGCCACACTTCTCACAGATAACACCACGGTGCTTCAAGCGCTTGTATTTGCCACAAAGACATTCGTAGTCTTTAACTGGACCAAAGATACGCGCACAGAACAGACCATCGCGTTCAGGTTTGAACGTACGATAGTTGATCGTTTCAGGTTTTTTAACTTCACCAAAAGACCATGAACGGATCATGTCTGGTGAAGATAGACCGATTTTGATTGCATCAAATTCTTCGGTCTTATGCTGTGCTTTTAGAAAGTTTAATAAGTCTTTCACAATCAGCTCCTGTAAGGAGTTAAAAGGAGCCCACCGTTAAGTGAGCACCTTCTACCTAATAATCGCTTTTACTTCCCCAAGCCAAGGCTTGGGGAGATAAGAGATTACTCTTCGTCTTCTAGCTCGATGTTGATACCTAGCGAGCGAATCTCTTTCAACAATACGTTGAACGATTCTGGCATGCCAGGTTCCATGCTGTGGTTACCGTCTACGATGTTTTTGTACATCTTAGTACGGCCGTTAACGTCATCCGACTTAACGGTTAGCATTTCTTGTAGCGTGTAAGCAGCACCGTATGCTTCTAGTGCCCATACTTCCATCTCACCGAAACGCTGACCACCGAACTGAGCTTTACCACCAAGTGGCTGCTGAGTTACTAGGCTGTACGAACCAGTTGAACGAGCGTGCATCTTGTCATCAACAAGGTGGTTCAGTTTCAGCATGTACATGTAACCTACAGTTACAGGACGCTCAAACGCATCACCTGTGCGACCATCAAATAGCGTTAGCTGACCAGATGTTGGAAGGTCTGCTAGTTCTAGTAGCGCTTTGATTGATGATTCTGGTGCACCATCAAATACTGGCGTTGCAATTGGTAGACCACCACGTAGGTTGCCAATCAATGTGCGAACTTCAGCATCAGATAGAGAAGCAATGTCTACTTTCTGGCGAGTATCGCCTAGGTCGTAAACTTTTTGCAGGAATTCGCGGAATTTCGCTAGCTCTTGCTGCTCTTTCACCATCTTGTTGATCTTGTCACCAATACCTTTCGCCGCCAGACCTAAGTGTACTTCTAGGATCTGACCGATGTTCATACGCGAAGGTACACCCAGTGGGTTTAGTACGATATCAACTGGCTGACCAGTTTCATCGTATGGCATGTCTTCAACAGGGTTGATCTTAGAGATTACACCCTTGTTACCGTGACGACCGGCCATCTTATCACCAGGCTGGATGCGACGTTTAACCGCAAGGTAAACCTTAACGATCTTCAGTACGCCAGGTGCTAGATCATCACCTTGTGTGATCTTACGACGCTTAGTTTCAAACTTCTTATCGAAGTCTGCACGTAGCTCGTCATACTGCTCTGCTAGTTGCTCAAGCTGAGTCTGTAGAGCATCATCTTCAAGCGTTAGCTCTAGCCACTTCTTACGATCAGTCGTGTCTAGTTTCGCTTCAGAGTAACCACCGTCGATCAATACAGCGCGAACACGGTTAAGAAGGCCGCCCTCAAGAATCTGGAATTCTTCAGTTAGGTCTTTCTTCGCTTCTTTCAGCTGCATCTGTTCAATTTCAAGTGCACGTTTGTCTTTTTCAACACCGTCACGAGTAAATACTTGAACGTCGATGATAGTACCTGAAACAGAGTTTGGTACGCGTAGAGACGTATCTTTCACGTCTGACGCTTTCTCACCGAAGATAGCGCGTAGTAGCTTCTCTTCTGGAGTTAGCTGAGTTTCACCTTTAGGTGTTACTTTACCTACAAGGATGTCACCGCCTTTCACTTCCGCACCGATGTAAACGATACCTGACTCATCTAGTTTAGATAGAGCAGACTCACCTACGTTTGGAATGTCAGCTGTGATCTCTTCTGCACCCAGCTTAGTATCACGTGCCACACAAGATAGTTCTTGGATGTGGATTGTCGTGAAGCGGTCTTCTTGAACTACGCGCTCAGATACTAAGATCGAGTCTTCGAAGTTGTAACCGTTCCAAGGCATGAACGCGATACGCATGTTCTGACCAAGAGCAAGTTCACCTAGGTCTGTTGAAGGACCATCAGCAAGAACGTCGCCACGAGCCACTGGTTCACCTGGCATCACACATGGACGCTGGTTGATACAAGTGTTCTGGTTAGAACGAGTGTATTTAGTTAGGTTGTAGATATCGATACCTGCTTCACCAGGGATCAATTCTTCTTCGTTCACTTTAACAACGATACGAGAAGCATCTACAGACTGGATTACACCACCACGTTTCGCTACTGCAGTTACACCTGAGTCAACAGCGATGTTGCGTTCGATACCAGTACCTACTAGAGGTTTGTCAGCTTTCAGTGTTGGAACTGCCTGACGTTGCATGTTCGCACCCATTAGGGCACGGTTCGCATCATCGTGTTCTAGGAACGGGATTAGCGAGGCTGCAATTGATACTACCTGGTTCGTTGCAACGTCCATGTACTGAGCGTGCTCACGAGGGTGAAGACCAGATTCACCTTTTTGACGAGCTGTGATCAGCTCTTCTGCAAACGTGCCATCTTCGTTTAGCTTAGTGTTCGCCTGAGCGATAACGAATTGACCTTCTTCGATTGCAGATAGGTAATCTACTTCGTCTGTTACTACGCCATCTACTACGCGACGGTATGGAGTCTCAAGGAAACCGTACTCGTTACAACGCGCAAACGCAGATAGAGAGTTGATCAGACCGATGTTTGGACCTTCTGGCGTTTCGATCGGACATAGACGACCGTAGTGAGTTACGTGTACGTCACGTACTTCAAAGCCAGCGCGTTCACGAGTTAGACCGCCAGGACCCAATGCAGAAATACGACGTTTGTGCGTTACTTCTGATAACGGGTTGTTTTGGTCCATGAACTGTGAAAGCTGTGAAGAGCCAAAGAATTCTTTAACCGCTGCTGAAATAGGCTTAGCGTTGATTAGATCTTGAGGCATGATTGCATCAAGGTCACCAAGGCTTAGGCGCTCTTTCACTGCACGTTCAACACGTACAAGACCAACGCGGAATTGGTTCTCAGCCATTTCACCAACAGAACGGATACGACGGTTACCTAGGTGGTCGATATCATCGACTTCACCGATACCGTTACGGATCGCGATCAGTTTCTTCATCACTTCGATGATGTCTTGCTCATCTAGTGTGCCTTGCTCTTCTGCGTCAGTACGAGCGATCGAGCTGTTGAACTTCATACGGCCAACAGTTGATAGATCGTAGCGCTCTTCAGAGAAGAATAGGCTTTCGAATAGAGCTTCTGCAGCTTCTTTCGTTGGTGGCTCGCCAGGGCGCATCATGCGGTAGATTTCTACCAGTGCAGAAATACGGTCAACAGTGCTGTCAACACGCAATGTTTCTGACATGAATGGGCCGTGGTCTAGATCGTTCGTAAATAGAACTTCTAGAGCTTTGTGACCAGCTTGAGATAGGTTTGCTAGAGCTTCCAAGCTAATTTCTTGGTTCGCGCCAACAATGATCTCACCAGTCGCTTCATTGATGTAATCTTTCGATGCAACTTTACCAACGATGTACTCTACTGGTACTTCGATGTGGTCAACGCCATCTTTTTCAAGTTGACGGATATGACGCGCAGTTACACGACGACCTTGCTCAATGTAAACTTTGCCGTTTGCTTCGATATCAAATGAAGCAGTCTCACCACGTAGGCGATCTGGGATCAACTCCATCATTAGAGTTTGATCTTTTACTTGGAAGTTCACTTTTTCGAAGAATAGATCAAGGATCTCTTCAGTTGACTTACCAAGTGCGCGCAAGATGATTGACGCTGGCAGTTTACGACGGCGGTCGATACGTACGTACAGGTTGTCCTTAGGATCGAACTCAAAGTCTAACCATGAGCCACGGTAAGGAATGATACGTGCGTTGTATAGAACTTTACCTGATGAGTGGGTCTTACCCTTATCGCTGTCGAAGAACACGCCTGGGCTTCTATGCAGCTGGGATACGATAACCCTCTCGGTACCATTGATTACGAAGGTACCATTGTCTGTCATAAGCGGAATTTCGCCCATGTAGACTTCTTGTTCTTTAATGTCTTTTACAGTACCTGCTGGCGCGTCTTTATCAAAAATAACTAGGCGTAGTTTAACGCGTAGTGGTTTTGAATAAGTAACACCGCGAATTTGACATTCTTTAACGTCAAAAACTGGCTCACCAAGACGGTAGCTAACGTATTGCAGCTCTGAATTGCCGTTGTAGCTCTGAATTGGGAATACAGAACGGAAAGCAGCCTCAAGACCGTATTGTCCCTCAGGATCCTGTTCGATAAATTTTTCGAACGAATCGAGCTGGATCGATAGCAGGTATGGAATGTCCAAAACTTGTGGACGAGTACCAAAGTCCTTACGGATGCGCTTTTTCTCGGTATAAGAGTAAACCATGGGGTTCCTCAGCTCGCTGATAAGTGACCCAAACTGTCCGCCTTTCACCTTGTCGATGGGGAGGGACAGTGACTAACAACTGTTTACTGTAGTGACATGACATTCTGATTGAATGCGATGTTTTTTGCTCAGGTAGAGGTGCTTAAACAGCGGGAAAATTCACCTGTACCCTACAGCGCAAAAAGGCCGGTGGTCAATAAACCACCAGCCAATAGCCTTTCGGCTAAGAAATTAAGTAATAATTACTTAACTTCAACAGTAGCACCAGCTTCTTCTAGCTGAGCTTTAAGTGCGTCAGCTTCAGCTTTGTCAACACCTTCTTTAAGAGGTGCTGGAGCGCCGTCTACTAGAGCTTTAGCTTCTTTAAGACCTAGGCCAGTTGCGCCACGTACAGCTTTGATTACAGCAACTTTGTTACCGCCAGCTGAAGTTAGGATTACGTCGAATTCAGTTTGCTCAGCAGCAGCTTCGCCTGCAGCAGCGCCGCCAGCAACAACAGCAGCAGCAGCAGTTACGCCGAATTTCTCTTCCATTGCTTCAATTAGTTCAACAACTTGCATTACAGACATTTCTGCAACTGCGTCTAGGATTTGCTCGTTAGTAATAGACATAACAATTCTCTTTTAAGTCAACAATAAGTTTATTAAGCAACCAGTAAAAAGCAAGGCTTATGCCGCTGCTTCTTCTTTTTGGTCGCGGATAGCAGCGATAGTACGAACCAGCTTGCCAGCAGAAGCTTCTTTCATGCACATCATTAGGCGTGCGATAGCTTCGTCGTAAGTTGGTAGTGTCGCTAGTACTTCAGCGTCAGTTAGAGCGCCTTCAAATGCAGCAGCTTTGATCTCGAAATCTTTGTTCTCTTTAGCGAAGTCTTTGAAAAGACGCGCTGCAGCACCTGGGTGCTCGTTAGAGAATGCGATTAGAGAAGGACCAGTGAAAGTGTCAGTTAGACACTCGTACTGTGTACCTTCAACTGCGCGACGTGCTAGAGTGTTACGAACAACTCGTAGGTAAACGCCCGATTCACGAGCTTGTTTACGTAGAGTAGTCATTGCACCAACAGCAACGCCACGAGAGTCAGCTACAACTGCAGAAAGTGCACCACTGGCAGCTTCGTTGACTTCAGCAACAATTGCTTTTTTGTCTAGAAGGTTTAAAGCCATCTTGGATTTACTCCTGGTTGTTATTACACCACTCACTATTATCACAACAGTGAGAGCTATTGAGGTGCTTCCCAGAAGAAAGGTAACTATTTACATAGAGCTTTCTGTCAGTTCGGGCACCATCTACGTAGGATAATTAAGCCAGCGTTTATTAAATAAACTCAGACACCTACGGTCTTGGACGGAGACTGGGTCATAATTCAAACTAAACTCACAAGTGAGTTTAACGAACCAAAGTTCAGCCCCAACCACAAATATTAGGCGCGAAATTATACACAAATTTCGCGCCTAAGCAAATAAATTAAGCTTGAGTGTTCAGAGTAGCCTGATCAACTGCAACGCCAGCACCCATTGTAGTAGAGATGCTTACTTTCTTCAGGAAAGTACCTTTCGCTGAAGATGGCTTAGCTTTCTTAAGAGCAACTAGAAGTGCTTCTAGGTTCTCTTTCAATTGTTCTGCGTCGAAAGACACTTTACCAATTGTTGTGTGAACGATACCGTTCTTGTCGTTACGGTAACGAACCTGACCAGCTTTAGCGTTCTTAACCGCTTCAGCAACGTTAGGAGTTACAGTACCAACTTTAGGGTTTGGCATAAGACCACGAGGACCTAGGATAGTACCTAGTTGACCAACAACGCGCATTGCATCTGGAGAAGCAACAACTACGTCGAAGTTCATTTCGCCCTTCTTAACTAGCTCAGCTAGATCTTCCATACCCACTAGGTCAGCGCCAGCTTCTTTAGCAGCTTCAGCGTTTGCACCTTGAGTGAATACAGCAACGCGGATATCACGACCAGTACCGTGTGGTAGTACAGTTGCACCACGTACGTTTTGGTCAGATTTACGAGCGTCGATACCTAGGTTAACAGCAACGTCTACAGACTCAACGAATTTAGCAGTTGCTAGTTCTTTTAGAAGAGCTACAGCTTCGTTGATTTCGTATTCTTTAGTTACGTCAACTTTTTCGCGGATTACGCGCATGCGCTTAGTAAGTTTTGCCATGTTCTTAACCCTCTACCACTAGGCCCATTGAACGAGCAGTACCCGCAATAGAGCGTTTCATCGCTTCGATATCAGCACCAGTCATATCAGCAGCTTTAGTTTCTGCGATTTCTTGGATTTGAGCTTCAGTTACAGTACCCACTTTTACAGTGTTTGGACGGCCTGAACCAGACTTAAGACCAGCAGCTTTCAGAAGAAGAGTAGCAGCAGGTGGAGTCTTAGTGATGAATGTGAAAGAACGGTCGTTGTAAACAGTGATTACAACTGGTGTTGGTAGACCTTTCTCTAGAGATTCTGTTTTTGCGTTGAACGCTTTACAGAATTCCATGATGTTAACACCGTGTTGACCTAGTGCAGGACCAACTGGTGGACTTGGGTTCGCCATACCAGCTGCAACTTGTAGCTTGATGTAAGCTTCAACTTTCTTAGCCATGATAATTCCTAAATTTGGGTTCTAGCGCTAATCCACTGATCAGCTCCCCGGTTATTACAAAACTCTTTACTTCAGGGAGAAGTAAAAAGGCGCGAAATTATAGTCATAATCCGCGCCTTAAACAAGCCTTTATAAGGTGTTTTTTTAATCAAGTTTTTCCACTTGACCAAATTCAAGCTCAACTGGTGTTGCACGACCAAAGATCGATACAGACACTTTCATGCGGCTCTTCTCGTAATCCACTTCTTCAACAGTACCGTTGAAGTCAGCAAATGGACCGTCAGTAACGCGTACCACTTCACCCGCTTCGTACATAGTACGTGGACGTGGAGCTTCACTCGCTTTCTCAAGACGGTTAAGAATCGCGTCAGCTTCCTTATCAGTGATAGGAGCTGGACGATCAGAGGTACCACCAATGAAGCCCATGACACGCGGAACACTGCGCACTAAGTGCCATGATTCATCGTTCATGATCATCTGAACAAGGACGTAACCTGGGAAGAACTTACGCTCTGACTTACGACGTTGTCCAGCGCGGATTTCCACTACTTCTTCAGTAGGGACAAGTACTTCACCGAATAGCTCTTCCATAGCATGCATTTTGATATGCTCACGTAGAGACTGAGCTACACGACCTTCAAATCCAGAAAAGGCTTGAACTACATACCAGCGTTTTTTAGGAGCTTCACTCATGTAAATAAACCCTCTATACCCCAGTTACTAGAGCTACCAAACGAACCATAATGCCGTCGATACCCCATAGTGCTAGAGCCATTACAATACTTACAGCTAGAACGATCAGTGTGGTTTGCAAAGTTTCTTGACGCGTTGGCCAAACCACTTTACGAACTTCCATGCGAGATTCTTTCGCAAATGCGATCGCAGCTTTACCTTTCGTTGTTGTAGCAGCAACACCAAGTGCAGCAGCAATAAGAACAACAACACCTGCAGCGCGAACCACTACAGACATATCACCATACAGGTAATTACCCACAACAGCGGCAGTTAGCAGAACAAAAGTGATAATCCACTTAAAGATATCTGCGCCATTTGAGCTTTCAGGAGTTTCAGCATTATTTGCTTTCATAAAACCAACCTGTCACAAGTCTTAATATAGACGACAACAACCCCGCTGTTGCAGGGCAAATCCATGAAACGGCAATTTAAATTAATTGACGCACTCTTTTTTTTGAGTGAGCAACAAGTTTTCACTCAAAAAAATCCTGCTAAACATCTGCTTGGACAAGAAATCAGCAAACATTATGTCTTGTGCAGAAAAAGGGCATCAAATGATGCCCTTTTTGCTACTGGTTCGTCAAATCTTATTCAAAAGATTTTCCGAAGATTTCGTTAATTCTATGAATTATTCGAAGATCTTAGCAACAACACCAGCACCTACTGTACGGCCACCTTCACGGATCGCAAAACGTAGACCTTCGTCCATTGCGATTGGTGCGATTAGCTCAACAGTCATTTGGATGTTGTCGCCTGGCATTACCATTTCTACGCCTTCTGGTAGAGAGATATCACCAGTTACGTCAGTTGTACGGAAGTAGAACTGTGGACGGTAGCCTTTGAAGAATGGAGTGTGACGACCACCTTCATCTTTAGACAGTACGTATACTTCTGATTCGAACTTAGTGTGTGGAGTGATTGAACCAGGCTTAGCTAGTACTTGACCACGTTCAACTTCATCACGCTTAGTACCACGTAGAAGTGCACCAACGTTCTCACCAGCACGACCTTCGTCAAGAAGCTTACGGAACATCTCAACACCAGTACAAGTAGTAGTTGTAGTATCTTTGATACCAACGATTGCTACTTCGTCACCTACGTTTAGGATACCGCGCTCGATACGACCAGTTACTACTGTACCACGACCTTGGATTGAGAATACGTCTTCGATAGGCATTAGGAATGGCATATCGATTGCACGCTCAGGTTCTGGGATGTAAGTGTCTAGTGCTTCAGCTAGTTCTACGATCTTAGCTTCCCACTGCTCTTCGCCGTTTAGTGCGCCTAGTGCAGAACCTTGGATAACTGGTAGGTCATCACCTGGGAAGTCGTATTCAGATAGAAGTTCACGAACTTCCATTTCTACTAGCTCTAGAAGCTCTTCATCATCAACCATGTCACATTTGTTCATGAATACGATGATGTAAGGGATACCAACCTGACGGCCTAGTAGGATGTGCTCACGAGTTTGTGGCATTGGACCATCAGTTGCAGCAACTACAAGGATACCACCGTCCATCTGTGCAGCACCAGTGATCATGTTTTTAACATAGTCAGCGTGTCCTGGACAGTCTACGTGTGCGTAGTGACGAGTTGGAGTGTCGTACTCTACGTGTGAAGTAGAGATTGTGATACCGCGCTCACGCTCTTCTGGAGCGTTATCGATAGATGCGAAGTCACGAGCAGCACCGCCGTAAACTTTTGCAAGAGTAGTACAGATAGCTGCAGTTAGAGTTGTTTTACCGTGGTCAACGTGGCCGATAGTACCAACGTTTACGTGCGGTTTTACACGTTCAAATTTTTCTTTAGACATGAGTTGTCCCTCTAGGTACGGATTTAAGTGGCGCAAAAGACCACGTAACCAAACTTATTGGTGATTAGTATATATCAAAAGGAAAATTTTGCTTTGAGAGCTGGTGCTGATACCCAGAGTCGAACTGGGGACCTCATCCTTACCAAGGATGCGCTCTACCGCCTGAGCTATATCAGCAACAATTGTGATTGGAGCGGGCAGCGGGAATCGAACCCGCATCATCAGCTTGGAAGGCTGAGGTAATAGCCATTATACGATGCCCGCACACGTAACTCTTCGAGCTATTTCCTAAAGAATATGGTGGAGGGGGACGGATTCGAACCATCGAAGGCAGTGCCGGCAGATTTACAGTCTGCTCCCTTTGGCCACTCGGGAACCCCTCCAAATTTTTTAGCCATTCTCACTACTAACTGGAGAGAATGGTGCCGACTACCGGAATCGAACTGGTGACCTACTGATTACAAGTCAGTTGCTCTACCTACTGAGCTAAGTCGGCATAAGTGGTGCGCATTCTATTGAATGATTTTCTAGCTTGCAATAGCTAAATCAAAAAAAGTAATTTTTTTGCCTAGATTCCGCTCATTTGCTGAAATTTCGCACAGTTTTAGCGAGAAAATAGTGAATCTCATCGGCTAGTGATTTGCTTTCTGGTTCGCTTGATGTATTTTCGCAATCTTAGAGCGATAAAAACCGTTGGGAAAACTATGACGCCATACCTCTCTTTTGATCGGCAACAGTGGGCTGAGCTGCGCAACTCAGTGCCTATGACTTTGTCCGAAGCAGACTTGAAAGAGCTGCAAGGGGTCAATGAAAACCTAACCATGGAAGAGTCGGTAGAAATCTACTTACCCCTCGCGCGTTTGCTCAACCTTTATATCGCCGCACGACAGAGTCGTAATTCCGTGTTGCAAAACTTTTTGGGTGCCACCAACACGGCGCCGCCTTTTATTATCGGTATCGCTGGTAGTGTTGCGGTAGGCAAAAGTACCACCGCTCGCCTGTTAAAAGCTTTGCTATCTCGTTGGCCTGACCACCCGAAAGTCGAACTGGTGACGACCGATGGCTTCCTCTACCCTAAGAAAGTACTGGATGAGCGCGGAATAATGCACCGAAAAGGCTTCCCAGAGTCCTACGATATCAAACGCTTGGTTGAGTTTGTCTCCGACATAAAAGCTGGTAAACCAAACTTACAAGTGCCCGTCTACTCACACATCACTTATGACATCACAGATGAAGTGAAGGTTGTTGATCGCCCAGATGTTTTGATTATTGAAGGGTTAAACGTACTGCAAAGCGGGATGGATTACCCTCAGGATCCCCATCGGGTATTTGTTTCTGACTTTCTCGACTTTACTCTCTACGTCGATGCCGATACCGATACCATTCAAAATTGGTACATTGAACGCTTTTTGAAGTTCCGCCAAGGCGCCTTTACGAAACCTGGCTCTTACTTTAGTCACTATACACAATTGAGTGAAGATGAGGCGGTGGCGAAGGCTCGCTCAATTTGGCGCAGCATCAACGGTATAAACCTTGAGGAAAATATTCTGCCGACCAAAGGGCGCGCTCAACTGATTTTGAAAAAAGGTGCTAACCATTTGGTCGAGGAAATACTGTTACGTAAGTAAAACTGTACTATTTTCACCCCGACTTTCAGTAAATAGTAAAAGAGCAAGCATTGACGCTTGCTCTTATTTGTTTGCCTTAAGGTGACGTTCTAACGAGGCTCTGGGCCATACTGATTGTTGCCCGACTGACCTTTCATAAAGCCACATTCGATCAGAATCCACACTCCACACACCAATGCCGCCAATGAAGTCAGCATCTGCAAGGTCGTGGTGTCCACTGGTACGCCTGGATCCGCGGTAGGTACAGTCATACGACCAACCACCACCGGAATATTAAGCAATAACCACCAGCTCGACTTCCCACGGTCATGCCAACGTTTTGCCGTTATCGCCAAATCCGGTACCAATACAAAGAGCAAAAACACCGGAAAAATCAGGTAGGCACTGGCTGGGAACAAGCTGTTTATCCCGATACCAAAACCAAAAATCATCAAGTAGTAGAATAGGTTCCAAGTCCAGTAAACTTTCCGCCCTATACGCCCCTGAAAGGAAAACAGTAACTCTTTAATCGACATCTTACACACCTAAAAATCGTGGCTAATTGACCACTTTTTGAAAACACTCTCGATCCATATCACGTATGTTGACGGTTAAACTGTAAATATGCGCTGCTTGTTGCTGCAGCACTGCCATTAACATGCGCGACAGTTCGCGCTTTTGCTCGGCACTGCGTCCGTCTAACAACTCAAACGTAATATGAATAAAATCTACACTATCAGCTTCATCACCAATCAGCCAGTCGTGATAGCGACGCGCACGTGACTTAAGCGATGGCGCATCAAACAAACCTGATTGTATGGCAGCTTGATGTAGATCTTCCAACAAGCGTTGAATATTTACGCGCTCTTCCACGGAATTAGAATACTCCATTACTAAATGTGGCATAACGTCCCCTGTCTATCACCGATTTAGAAGGCACTAATACCAATTTCCCCAACGAATGCCGAGTGAGTTGCTATCATTCTGTCTAGGAGATCACTGATAGTCATAGAGTGAATGAATGTTTAGATAAATGTTTCAAGCCATCGATCAAATCCTAAATAAGAAATGATGCGGGTCATGATCTGAGAGATTTATTCTGTTATATTCTTACGTAGATTTTTTACATTAACGCTTTAATTTAAATATGGAGATATTCCTATGCGTCGTCCTGTAGTGATGGGTAACTGGAAACTTAATGGCAGCAAAGCAATGGTGAAAGAGCTGCTGACTGGTCTTAACGCTGAACTTGAAGGCGTTGAAGGTGTTGACGTGGCAGTCGCGCCACCAGCACTTTACATCGACCTAGCTGAGCGCGTAATCGCTGAAGGCGGTAACAAGATCATCCTTGGCGCACAAAACACTGACCTAAACAACAGCGGTGCGTTCACTGGCGATATGTCTCCAGAAATGCTGAAAGACTTTGGTGCTACTCACATCATCATCGGTCACTCAGAGCGTCGTGAGTACCACGAAGAATCTGACGAGTTCATCGCGAAGAAATTCGCTTTCCTAAAAGAGAACGGTCTAAAACCTGTTTTCTGTATCGGTGAATCTGAAGCGCAAAACGAAGCAGGCGAAACTGAAGCAGTTTGTGCACGTCAAATCAACGCAGTTATCGACGCGTACGGTGTTGAAGCACTAAACGATGCAATCATCGCATACGAGCCAATCTGGGCTATCGGTACTGGTAAAGCAGCAACAGCTGAAGATGCACAACGCATCCACGCTTCTATCCGCGCACTAATCGCAGCGAAAGATGCAGCAGTTGCAGAACAAGTAATCATCCAATACGGCGGCAGCGTTAAACCAGAAAACGCAGAAGCTTACTTCTCACAACCAGACATCGACGGTGCTCTAGTTGGTGGTGCTTCTCTAGACGCTAAGAGCTTTGCGGCTATCGCTAAAGCGGCAGCTAAAGCGAAAGCTTAATTTTCGATTTCATTTTCGAAAATACACGCTAAGGTCAGCTTCGGCTGGCCTTTTTGTTATCTGATGATCCGCGCTAACGGATTACGGCAAAATAACGACTTCACCCTATCCCCATCGTAGTGAATCAAGTATTCTACGCTTTTACCCCAGTTAGACTAAGTTATGCACGACAAACACGGCCTACTGACCGGCTCTATTCCTAAAGTGCTACGCCAAATGACCATCCCTATGACGATGGGTATGATCGCTATCTTAATGTTTAACTTGGTCGATACCTTTTTTATCTCCCTATTGGGTACCCAAGCCCTAGCTGCCGTCAGTTATACCTTCCCAGTCACCTTTACCGTAAACTGCATCACCATGGGAATTGGTATTGGATTATCAACCAATATCGGTCGCCTACTTGGGCAACGCCAAGCTCAAGATGCTGCGCGCTTTACTAGCCATGGCTTACTGCTCGCTATTATGCTCGTCACACTAGCATCTACACTGGGCTTATTGACCATTGAGCCACTATTCCTCGCCCTTGGCGCAGAAGCGGCACTGATCCCTTTGATCAAACAGTATATGGTGATTTGGTACTTCTCGATTCCATTGTTGGTCATACCAATGGCAGGCAACAGCGCGATTCGTGCCACTGGCGATACCAAAACCCCGGCCAAGATCATGATGCTCGCTGGTCTGATTAATGGTGTGCTCGACCCGTTATTGATCTTCGGTTACGGTCCATTCCCTGAATTAGGCATCCAAGGCGCAGCGATAGCCAGCGCCGTCAGTTGGTTCGGCGCATTAATCGGTTCACTTTACGTGCTGATAAAACGCGAAAAATTATTGGCTTGGCCAAATTTCGCCTTTGTCATCGAAGATTGCAAAATGATCCTCAAAATTGGCACCCCAGCAGGGCTATCCAATGCAATGTCTCCCCTCTCGGGAGCGCTACTGATGATGATTCTCTCAACACACGGCACCTCTGTGGTCGCCGCTTATGGCGCCGCGCAGCGCATTGAGTCTATCCTTATCTTAGTTTTAATGTCACTCACCTCAGCGCTTACGCCATTTATGGCGCAAAATTTTGGTGCCGATAACCCAGAGCGCAGCTTCGCGGGTTTGTTTTTAAGCATGCGCTTTGCTATCGCATTCCAATTAGTGATCTTTATTATGATGGTACCACTGAGCATTCCGCTTTCAGCAATGTTCTCCCAAGAGCAAGCCGTGCAAAACCAATTGTGGCATTACCTAATCGTGGTGCCTTTTAGTTATGGTTTTCAGGGGATTATGATGATGTTGGTCTCTGGACTAAATGCCTTGCATCAACCCATCAAAGCCTTTCAGTGGAGTGCAATGCGATTGTTCCTGTTCACGCTACCTTTAGCTTGGCTTGGTGGGATGATCTATAGCGTTGAAGGGGTGCTCTTTGGTATTGCGGCGGGAAATATTCTCGGCGGCACTTTAAGCTACTTATACGCACTTCGATTACGTCAGCAATATCGTCAGCTTTCAGTGTAGTGACCATTTGTCAGTCGATTAAAAAAGCCAGCATTACGCTGGCTTGTTTATTAAATATCTTCGACTTCATCGTCATCTAAATCAAGGTCGATATTGAGTGGCTCTTGGGAAAGAATGACACCAGTATTGTCTGCGTAGAGATAGTCTTCTGGGATAAAGGTAACGCCGCCAAAGTTGACTGGGATATCGACTTCCCCCTCTCCTCGCCCTGTTGCACCAACGGGAATGGATGCTAAAGCTTGAATACCGATGCTCATGTCTTCAAGTTCATCGACCTCACGGACACAACCATAGACTACGATGCCTTCCCATTCATTCTCTTCAGCCAACGCTGCTATTTCAGCATCAACTAAGGCGCGACGAAGCGAGCCACCACCATCAATGAGTAATACTCGACCTACGCCATCTTGCTCAAGAATTTCGCGGATAATGCCGTTATCCTCAAAACATTTTACTGTCGTGATTTGACCCGCAAACGAGGCGCTGCCACCAAAGTTACTAAACATTGGCTCCACCACATCAACTTGGTCTAAGTAGATATCGCATAATGCTGAAGTATTGTATTCCATCGCATTCATTCTCATAGCATTGGTCGTATAAATCGAGTATATCCAGTCACTTTGTCATTGCAATGACAAGCTGAAATTAACTCACCAGAGTTTGAGCTATAACCACTCCTGCAAACAACAAGTTGGTTACCAGAGAGCACTTAACCACAACAGGCATCATAGGTGCAATCTGCGCAGGTTGCTCTGCGAGCCATACAGCTCGCCCATGCTTAAACGTCACCATTAAGCTCAATAAAAACGGCAACATTACCCAAATTGGTGAAGGTTGTAGCAGTAGATAGGCAATAAATGCTGCAACAGCCCCCGCCAGCAAGATAAAGTGATATTGCTTAGCGCGCTTTTGTCCCAAACGAACCGCTACCGTTCGCTTTCCACAACGTTCATCGTTCTCAATATCACGCATGTTATTGATATTCAGTACCGCAACAGCGAGTAAGCCACACCCTATTGCTGGCAGAATAAGCGAGAGATCAACAATACCTGTGTGAAGGAAATAAGTCCCTGCGACCCCTAACAAACCGAAGAAAGTAAACACGGAAATATCACCGAGTCCTACATAGCCATACGGTTTGTTACCCACGGTATAAGCAATAGCAGCGCCAATTGCGAGTAGACCTAAGCCCATAAAGGCCAGTATGCTTTCCCAGCTGTTCAGTGCGTGTAGCACCAGCACTAAACCCGCCACCATCGTCAATATAACGTTCACGATAATGGCTTGTTTCATTGTCTTTGGTGTCACAGCACCAGATTGAATTGCCCTTGTCGGACCTAAGCGAGCTTCGTTGTCGGTTCCTTTGACTGCATCTCCATAATCATTCGCCAGATTCGATAAGATCTGTAGTAGTGTCGCAGTAATAAATGCCAATACCGCAACCGATAGAGAAAAATGGTGGCTCGAGAACGCCAAAACACTACCAGTCAAAATAGAGACTAGCGCCAACGGCAAGGTTTTAGGGCGAGCGGCATCAAGCCAAATTTGCAGCGTCTGTTTCATGCTCTTCAGTTTAATGAGATATCCAATAGTAGGAATTGTGTCATATCAAAGTTAGCAGAAAAATAAAAAAGGCCACCGAAGTGACCTTTTTTATTTTTAAGCGGCGATTATTTTACGCGGCTTACGTATTCAGCTGTACGAGTGTCAACTTTGATCACTTCGCCAATTGCAATGAATAGTGGTACGCGAACTACTGCACCAGTTGATAGTGTTGCTGGCTTACCACCTGTACCTTGGGTATCACCTTTTAGACCTGGATCTGTCTCAACAACTTCTAGTTCAACGAAGTTTGGTGGTGTAACTGCGATTGGGTTACCGTTCCAAAGTGTTAGCATACAAGTGTTGTTTTCTACCAACCATTTAGCGTTTTCGCCTACTGCTTTCATATCTGCAGCAATTTGCTCAAACGTTTCGTTGTTCATAAAGTGGTAGAATTCGCCATCGCTGTATAGGTAATCTAGATCGATATCCATTACGTCAGCCACTTCAACAGTGTCGCCAGACTTGAATGTTTTCTCTAGAACTTTACCTGAAAGCAGCTTACGGATTTTAACGCGGTTGAATGCTTGACCTTTACCTGGTTTTACATACTCATTTTCGAGAATGACACAAGGCTCGTTATCAAGCATAATTTTAAGACCGCCTTTGAATTCATTCGTGCTAACAGTAGCCATTTTTTCCTCTTACCATTCTTCGAGTTAAATTTAATGCCGCACATCATAACCCGAAATGCCGATTCTGTTGAGCAAAACTGGCTCAAACAGCTAGCGAATGGGATCTCTGATCCTGCAAAACTGCTAGAACAACTGGAAATTGATCCTTCACCATGGCAACACGGATTTGAAGCGAGAACGCTTTTTGCACAGCGTGTGCCGCAAAGTTTTGTCGATAGAATGGAAAAAGGCAATGCTTTTGATCCGCTTTTACGCCAAGTTCTGCCCTTATCAGAAGAATTTGCGGTACATGAGGGGTACTCTACCGATCCTTTAGAAGAACAAGACAATCCAGTTCCGGGATTGCTACACAAATATCGTAACCGTGCCCTAATGATTGTCAAAGGTGGCTGTGCCGTAAACTGCCGCTACTGTTTCCGTCGCCATTTCCCTTATCAAGACAATAAAGGCAGCAAAGCCATTTGGCAAAACAGCCTTGATTATCTCGCCAACCATCCTGAGCTTAATGAAGTGATCCTCTCTGGTGGTGATCCACTGATGGCGAAAGATGATGAGTTACGCTGGCTTATTACTCGGATTGCTGCGATTCCTCATATTAAGCGTCTACGGATTCACTCTCGCTTGCCAGTCGTGATCCCAGCTCGAGTCACTGAAGAACTGATTGATATCCTAAGTGCCACGCGCTTACAGGTGGTACTCGTTACTCATATCAACCACGCCAATGAGGTGAATCAAGAACTGAAAGTGCAGACTGCTCGCCTCAAACAAGCGGGCGTCACGCTGCTTAATCAAGGGGTGCTACTCAAGGGCGTCAACGACTCAACTGCTGCTTTGGTCGCATTAAGTGAAGCGCTGTTCGACGCAAACATTCTGCCGTACTACTTGCACGTTCTCGACAAAGTACAAGGCGCAGCACACTTTTTCGTCAGCGACCAAGAAGCCAAACAATTAATGGCGGGGTTAATTGAGCAGGTCTCAGGTTATCTCGTGCCAAAGTTAACCCGTGAAATTGGCGGGCGAGCCAGCAAAACACCACTTGATTTACACTTAGAGTAACGCACAGATTGCTCAAGTCGCGCGTATAAAAGAACAATGACCATGAAGATCAAAACTCATCACTAGCGATGACTCACTCAACAAGCTAAATTTATCTTAAGTAACACGATCTTTTGTTCGCCAGCCTGTGCAATTGCAAGGATACTCCGCCCATTTGGGAGGTAACTATGCCAACAAATCTCGCCCACCTGCTCGACTTAGGCCCTTTTAGTTGGGCTGGCTTACTTTGCTGTGCCTTAAATGGCGTCTTGATTGGTGTCGAGCGCCAAACCCGAGGCAAGCCCGTTGGGATTCGTACCTCTATTTTGGTTATCTCTGGAACCTACTTCTTTATGTCAATGGCGGTGTCATTGTCACCCAATACGTTGGATCAGGCTCGCGTGCTGGGGCAAATCATTACGGGAGTAGGGTTTCTTGGCGCCGGTGTGATGATGACCCAAGATGGCAAAATTCATGGTGTCACTTCCGCTGCCGTTATATGGGTACTGGCGGCGTTAGGTATGATGATAGGTCTGGGCTATATGCAGCAATCGGTGCTGATAACATTACTTGCTTTAAGCGTGCTACTCGGCGTAGACAAAGCGGAAAATCGCATCCAAGCACTGCGCCGCGGTGTGCATAAAACCTTTCAAAATCGAGCCATGCCGAGTCGGGCAAAATCGATTGAAAAAAACAAGAGCGACAAAATTATCTAACACGCTTTAGAGACAAAAAAACCACCTCAAAAGGTGGTTTTTTTTACTGTCCGAGCGTGGAGCTTAGAATAGCTCTTCAGCGACTTGATACAAGTCATTACGCACTGGGCGTTTCATGTTCTCGATGGCATCAATGATGTCGTGGTGAACAAGTTGCTCTTTCACGATACCTACACAACGACCACCTTGGCCTTGTTGTAGAAGGTGTACCGCATAGTTACCCATGCGAGACGCAAGTACACGGTCAAATGCCGTTGGGCGGCCACCGCGTTGAATATGACCAAGAACCGTTGCGCGAGTCTCACGACCCGTAGCCGCTTCAATCTCTTTCGCTAATTCGTTAGCATCCATCATCAGCTCAGTAAGCGCGATGATTGCGTGTTTCTTACCTTTTTCGATGCCGTCTTGGATGTTGCCAATCAGCTTCTCTTTGTCTAGACCAGTTTCTGGAGTGATGATGTATTCACAACCACCAGCAATCGCAGACATTAGCGTTAGATCGCCACAGTGACGTCCCATGATCTCAACGATCGAGATACGTTGGTGAGATGAAGAAGTGTCGCGCAGACGGTCGATAGCATCAATAACAGTGTTTAATGCAGTCAGGTAACCGATAGTGTAATCTGTACCCGCAATATCGTTGTCGATAGTGCCTGGTAGACCGATACATGGGTAGCCCATTTCTGTTAGCTTTTTCGCACCCATGTAAGAACCATCACCACCGATAACAACCAATGCATCAATGTCATGCTTCTTCAGGTTTTCGATCGCTTGCTCACGAACGGCTACATCTCTAAATTCTGGGAAACGCGCAGAGCCTAGGAATGTACCGCCTTTGTTGATCACATCAGACACGCTAGAGCGGTCTAATTTCACGATACGATCTTCATAAAGACCTAGGTAGCCATCGTATACACCGTATACTTCTAGCCCTTCAGATAACGCCGTACGTACAACACCGCGAATTGCTGCGTTCATACCAGGTGCATCACCACCACTCGTTAAAACACCGATCTTCTTAATCATGCTCACCCTCGATTTTTGGGAATCTTGTTTCAAATTTTACGTTAGAGGCTTACAGAAAAGCCGCTGATCAAATTCGTTAGCTGTGCAATATGTTACCTTGCCTTGATAGGAATACTACTTTTATTTGCACGAAATTATGTAAGTTTTCTACTTATGTAAGAGTATTACAGTTTTGCTCATTAACTTTGTTGATACATATCAGTATCACGTTTATTTGTCGCATCGTTGAAAAGATAGTCAATCCACCGCCACTGTCCAATCAAAACCCGCCTTACCAGTCTGCTGATTTTTGTAAACGCTCTGAGGTATGTACCACGGAGAATGGGTCTTGATGGATAAGGATATCGGCTTGTGGGAATGCTGCCAGTAAAGCTATCTCTACTTGGTCAGAAATTCGATGCGCCTCTATTAATTTCAATTCATCTTCCAACTCTAAATGAAGTTGAATAAAACGTACCGGACCAGACATACGAGTTCGTAACTGATGCACACCAAGCACACCTTCAACCTGTAAGCAAACCTGTTTGATTTTCAGTAATTCTTCCTCAGGCAACTGGCGATCAAGCAGCGTTTGAATCGCTTCATTAACCATCTTAAATGCACTAAACAAAATATAGCCGCCGATAGCGACAGCAAAGACGGCATCCGCCTGACCGAAGCCAAACCAGCTCAGTCCAAGGGCAATCATAATGGCGCCATTCATGTATAAGTCGGTTTGGTAATGCAATGAATCCGCAGCAATCGCCTGACTGCCCGTTTTGCGCACCACACTTTTTTGAAAGCGAACTAACGCAAATGTCACCACGATGGCCAAAAAGCTGACATAAACCCCTAGCTCTGGCGATTGCAACTCATGCGGCCTAAAGAAACGCTCAATACCATTTAGAATCAGGAATACAGCTGAACCGGAAATAAACATCGCTTGCGCGAGAGCAGCTAAAGACTCGGCTTTACCATGCCCAAAACGGTGCTCTCTGTCGGCAGGTTGAAGAGAATAGCGAATCACAACGAGGTTGACGACGGATGCCGCAATATCGAGCATCGAGTCTATTAATGAAGCGAGCAGACTTACCGAGCCAGTAATCCACCAAACTGCTAGCTTGATGATAAGTAAAAAGGTCGCTACTAAGGTCGCAGCCCACGCCGCGATGGTGACTAGCTTTGCGTAATCGTGTTTCATTGCACTTTGTTAATCATTTGCCATGCGGCAATTATAACCAGTGAAGTGAATAAGCAACAAGGCAGCCAGATGGCTGCCTTAAGAATTGTAACAACTACTTAGCTGCGTTTTTGATGTTTCTCAGCACACTTTTCCATGCGCTCTTTGCTCAACTCAACAAACTTCGTTTTTTGCTCAGGAGTTAAGATGCTAAGCATCTGATGCTGCTTCTCTAGCATCTTCACTTTACGTTCAGTTTGCTTCTCAACCATCTGTTTTGCTAGGTCATTAGCTGCCGCTTGATCAAAATTGTCCGCCAATACAAGTTGCTGCACTTGCTCATGGTGTGCTTGACGCTCCGCTTTGCGCGCTTCGAAGTTCGCTTGATAATTTTCTTTCATCTGCGCTTTGTTCGCTTCACGCATCTCTTTTAGCTGTTCTTTTTGTGCATCGGTTAGGTCAAGCTGCTTCATCATGCCGCGATCCATACCACCTTGGCAGTGCCCACCTCTGTGTTCGCCTTTACCACCAAATGCGAATGCGCTTGCTGACGCAAATGCTAGTGGAACAACCGCCGCAGCCAAAACAAGTTTCTTAACAGTTTTCATAATCTCTACCTTTTAAGTGTGTTAGTGAGGCTGCGATTGCAGCGCTTGAATATAGATTAGTTGGCTGGGCGTAAATTGGCGTCTAGAGAGCGTAAAGATACGTAAAGAGCAAAAATTACGCTAATGCTTGGCAGCAATAACCAGTAATATACTTGAGGTAACGCTTATATGAAGGGCAACACAATGGCGCATATCTTACTGATTGATGATGATACTGAACTGACCAGCCTACTTAATGAGGTTCTTAGTTTTGAGGGCTTTACCGTTTCTGAAGCCAATGATGGCGAAGCAGGATTGATGGCACTGAACAAAGATATCGATCTGATCTTGCTTGATGTGATGATGCCCAAGTTAAATGGCACCGAAACCCTAAAACGTATCCGCGAGAAATGGGAAACCCCTGTGTTAATGCTTACCGCCAAAGGGGAAGAGATTGACCGTGTTATCGGTTTAGAACTCGGCGCAGATGATTACCTACCCAAGCCATTTAGCGATAGAGAGTTGCTGGCGAGAATTCGCGCCATCTTGCGCCGCACACAAAATACTACCAGCAAATCGAGCGATTGCCTTGAGTATCAAGATATCAAAGTCTACCCGGGCAAACAGGAAGCGTACTGCCAAGAACAGCTGATTGATTTGACCACAACCGAGTTTGCCCTATTGAGCCACTTTATTGCCCACCCCGGCGCCACCATCACCAAAGAAGAGTTAAGCTTAGATGTGCTTGGTAAGCGATTGGCCGCCTTTGATCGCGCTATCGATATGCATGTTTCCAATTTGCGTAAAAAGCTGCCTGAGCGTAGCGATGGAAAGCCTAGAATCAAAACACTTCGAGGGCGTGGCTACTTATTGATGGAGGAAGATTGATGCGCTTACCGCGTTTCACTAGCCTATATGGGCGTATTTTTGCGATTTTTTGGCTCACCATGTTGTTGGTGGTGATTGCCGTACTCACCTTGCCACATCTTGATCCACGCAAACCACACGCTATTCCTGCCGAGAGTTACAAACAAATGCAACGGTTTGCCACTCATATTGAGCAGCGTTATCAAAGTGAAACGAATTTCCAACGATTACTGCGCCGGATTGCCGCCGATCGTCCGTCGCCTCGCGATCCTAAACCCCGTTACTTCTTAACCGATCTCGATGGCAATATTGTCAGCATTCAAAAGCAGCGTGATTTTAAGGTGCGAGCCTTACAAAATTTGATCTCGACAATTGAGTCTGCCGATGAGCCCAAACAAAGGTTGTACGGCCATTTTATGGTGGCAGGTCCCGTTCCTGTTACATTAGCCAATCAACCGCTGCATATGTACATCTCTTTTAAGTGGGATGAGCCGCCACCATTTCTATTACGTTTATTTGACCACCCTCTGCAACTTCTGTTAACCGTGATGGCTGTCAGCACGCCATTTCTGTTGTGGCTTGCTTGGGCATTGAGTCAACCTGCACGTAAATTAGAACGGGCAGCAAAACGAGTCGCCAAAGGTGAGTTTATAGCCGATCCCAGCTTAGAAAAAGGGACCTCGGAGTTTCGTCAAGCAGGAACGGCTTTTAACCAAATGGTGCAAGACGTCAATCATATGATTTCCGGCCAACAGCGCCTGCTATCTGATATTTCCCATGAGTTACGCTCTCCCCTAACCCGCTTGCGAATGGCGACAGCCCTCGCAACACGCAAGCAGGGAGAAAGCCCAGAGTTAAGCCGTATCGACACTGAAGCACAGCGTCTAGAACAAATGATTGCAGAGCTATTGGAGCTGTCTCGTACGCAACTCGATAGCCACACCGACCGTGAACAGCAACCACTCTCAAGTTTATGGGAAGCGATCCTCAGTGATGCTCAATTTGAAGCCGAGCAAATGGGGAAAACACTCACTTACTCAGCAATCCCTGAACGAAAGATCTCAGGTAAACCAAAATTATTAATGAGTGCGCTCGACAACATTGTTCGCAACGCCATTCTCTATGGTAAAGATCAGATTGAAGTCTCGATCACTGCTGAGCGAGAACAAGTGATCATTCTCGTTGATGACAATGGTGAGGGCGTTCCCGAACAAGAACTTGAAGCTATTTTCCGTCCTTTCTATCGTGTCTCAACCGCGCGAGACCGAGTAAGCGGTGGCACCGGACTTGGTCTTGCGATAACTCAAACCGCCGTGCGTCAGCACAGTGGCAGTATTGAAGCGATTCGAAGTCCACTGGGCGGTTTACGCGTAAAAATTTGCCTTCCTCTCGTATTTGAGTAACGTAAGGCACCAATACCCTTACAAACAGACAGTTGATAATCGATCTCATTATCATTTAAAGTAAATCCTTCAACAAGGAGGATTTACAATGTCACATCAATTTCCCGAACTCCCATACGCCTATGACTCCTTAGAGCCATATATTGACGCCAAAACCATGGAAGTGCACTACAGCAAACACCATCGCACATACTACGATAAATTTATTGCCGCCATCGCGGGAA
The DNA here is from genome assembly GCF_009938205.1 of Vibrio panuliri. Taxonomy (NCBI): domain Bacteria; kingdom Pseudomonadati; phylum Pseudomonadota; class Gammaproteobacteria; order Vibrionales; family Vibrionaceae; genus Vibrio; species Vibrio panuliri. Next base: position 2,991,868 of record NZ_AP019654.1, read on the forward strand.
GTGATTTAGAAACCACCAGCTTAGAAGCCATTTTCGCCAACATCTCTCAACTGTCTCCTGCTGTGCGCAATAATGGCGGTGGCTACTACAACCATATCCTTTACTGGCATTGTATGGCTCCCAACGGTGGTGGTCAGCCAAGCGGGAACTTAGCCGAAGCGATTGAAAATACGTTTGGTGGCCTAGCCAGCTTCAAAGAGCAGTTCACTCAAGCCGCGATCAATACCTTTGGTTCGGGTTTTGTCTGGCTAATCGTTAAAAATGGCGAACTGGCGATCGTTTCAACCCCTAATCAAGACAATCCGCTAATGGATGTGGCTTCCACACAAGGAGAACCTATCTTGGCCCTAGATGTGTGGGAACATGCCTACTACATCAGTTACCAAAACCGCCGCCCTGAATACATTGATGCTTGGTGGAACGTGGTCAACTGGCCTGCGGTTGAGGCAAACTACAGCAAAGCACTAGATCGCTAAGCACTTCACATAGCGAACAAGTAACTTAGCGGTGGTTAGCTGACACCGCTAAATACTCACGCACTATCCCGCCCCTCTTTACATCCTGTTATACTCGAAGCAACTTTCTTTGATGACACCGTTAGATTCCATGTTTGATATCGCTCTATACGAACCTGAAATTGCACCAAATACTGGCAATATTATTCGACTTTGCGCCAACTGTGGCGCCAACTTGCACCTTATTGAACCTTTAGGTTTTGATTTGGAAGAGAAAAAGGTCCGTCGTGCAGGATTGGACTACCATGACCTAGCGCGAGTAAAGCGCCACAAAAACCTGCAAGCTTTCTTAGATTACTTAAATGACGAGCGTGAAGGTCAGTACCGCATTTTCGCTTGTACGACTAAGACGACTGGCCACCATACCGATGCCCAGTTCCAAGCAGGAGATGTGTTGATGTTTGGACCTGAAACCCGTGGCCTTCCGGCAGAAGTAATTGAAAACCTGCCCATGGAACAGCGTATTCGTATTCCAATGATGCCAGATGCACGCAGCTTGAACTTGTCCAATGCTGTGGCAATCATTGCTTATGAAGCTTGGCGTCAAATGGGATTTAACGGTGCACAATAAGCCCCTTTAATAACGTCAAAAGGGCGCCTCGGCGCCCTTAAATCATCATATCGACACTACTTTAACTTAGGTCGATCATTGTCATCGTCATCTTTGCGCTCGTATTCGCCTTCAAACGTATTGCCCTGATCGTCGCGTTGATCGAATGGATTACGCTGAAATGGGTCGTTATCAAAGCCATTCTGCCCACCAAAACCACCTTGGTTGCCAAAACTGCCGTGAAAACCACCACCCACTGACTTCACCACCATTTTGCTCATCAAGTACTTGGCGATAGCCGCACGAGGAGCAGGTAGCAGCACAAGCATACCTAATGCATCAGTCATAAACCCAGGCGTTAACAACAATACGCCAGCCACTGCTAACATGACGCCTTCAAAAATCTGTTGAGCAGGTAACTCACCCTGCTGAAGACGATTCTGCACATTGAGCAAGGTTTGCAAACCTTGGCTGCGAACCAGTGATGCCCCAACAAAGGCAGTAATCAACACAAGAGCAATCGTCGGCCAAAGGCCAAGAAATCCGCCTACTTGAATAAATAAGCCGATTTCAATAATCGGGACTAAGATAAACAGTAAAAGTAAAATAGGAAACACATGACCTCCTTTTGTTTTGAACACATTAGCGTTAAGTGTGCCTGACCACAACTGTTTCCAATCAAGAGTTATCACAAATCGTGACTAGCCAATTTAACCAGAATGGTCTACGGTATATAGAGTTATAGCGCGAGCGTATAAAATTAATGAAAAGACTGGTGCGCATAAGCAGAAATATGCTGGTCTTGTGGTTGGGTTTAACACTGATCCCTTTGCTGTACTACTGGTACGTCAGTTCGAAAACACAAGACGAAATGTACAAGCAACTGCAAACTCAAGGCTTGCAGTTTTTGTCGTTTGTTGACGAAAGAGCGCAGGTTATCTATTCAGAAATCGAGAAAACGACTTACGAAATAAGCCACTCTTCTCTATTGCATGATTTTGCTCACTCCAATGATCCTCGCTTAAAAGATTACCTAGAAAAGCAGTGGTATATCGCCTCACTTAACTCATCTCGCTTTGACCAGTTGCGCTTTATTGATATGCGAGGCGATGAAGTGATCCGAGTCGATTACCCTAACGGCAGTGAGCAGCCGCATATCGTTACCGAAGCACAACTGCAAAACAAAGCCCATCGAGATTATTTCCTTAAGTCACAGCAACTCAAAACGAACCAAACTGGCTATGTCGGCATTGATTTAGAGTATGAACACGGGAAAGTGGTTCTGCCATACAAACCCGGCTTTCGAATCATCTACCCTCTCGACTACATTCATAAGAGTCACACCGAACGGCTCGGTTATTTTGTCGCTAACTTAGATGTACTGCAGTTAATCGACGAAATCACTCAAAACACACAAAACCTACCCGTCGACTTTATTGATCAAGCGGGTTTTTATCTGCTTAGCACTCGCACGGATAAGTTATTTGGTCACTTAATCAATGAGCGCGAGCACCACCAGATAGGTAAGGAGTTCCCTGCGCTGTGGAAGCTAATTCAAAGCCAACCTGCCGCTGGCAGTTATCTTGCTGATGATGGATTATATGTTTATCGAACCGTACAAACTCCTTTGTTCAACCATGTTAGCGGCCTGACATTAGTCACCTTTTACCCACAGAGCTTGTTTGCTAAAGGCGGGGCGGCAAGGTTTGAGTTGTTGCTGCTTGAAGTGGGTATTATCTGGCTGGCTCTTGGGTTAGGTGCCGGCATTTTTACTATGATGTTTGAAACCTACCGCCGGAGTAAAATCGATCACGCTTTTACCAACCTATTGGTTGAAAGTAGCAGTGCAATTGTTCTCACCGACAGCCACTTTAACATTCTTAGAGCCAACCATCGCTTTCTTGAACTAACGGGCTACCATCATGAACAGCTACTTGGCGAGCAGCTCAAGCATTTGCAACTCTTACCCATTTCCACTCGCAAGTTAACCAAAACTCTTCAAACAAAACGCTACTGGAAAGGCAGTATCGAACTACGCAATGCTAATCAAGACCAACTCAGTTGTGAGTTAGAAATTCGTCCACTGGATCCCCAGCAAACTGACATCCACTACTTTGTCCATTCGTTCACTGATATTAGCGTGCATCGCAAAAAGATTGCCGAACTACAAACATTAAGTGAGTGCGACAGCGCCACCAACTTATGGAATAAAGCAAAATTTGAAGTTTTACTCAGCGAGCAAGCGAAACTGATCTCTCGTTATAAAAATCATCCGCCTAGTTGTCTCGCGATCATTGATATTGATGACTTCAAGTCAATCAATGACTCTCGCGGCCATGCGTTTGGCGATCAAGCGATCCTATTTGTCAGCAGTAAACTACGCCAGATAATGCGTGATAGTGATGTGATTGGTCGTATTGGCGGCGATGAGTTTGCCATGATCATCCAGCACGTTGATGCCGAGAAAGCGCAAACACTTATGCGTCGTGTAAATCAAGAAATAGCCAGATGGACGGAGTACCCTATCAGCATCAGTGTCGGCATCGCACCAATCACCGATAAGTGGCGAGAAAGCTATGAAAGAGCGGATAATGCGCTCTATCACGCCAAAGCAAGTGGAAGAAATTGTGTCGTTACTCATGGCATTAACAATGTCACCTCTATTGATCATCACTCTGCTTAACAACTATTGAGTCAGATAATGAAGTGCATCAAATTGATGAAATGTTTTTCATGACTTTGACCTAAATAGTGATCCAGTTACTATTTTTAAGAACTAGGTGCAGTATCATGTGCTACATAACAGTCAGGACGGATTTCAGCCAACATTTCTGGCGAATGGATTCTTAATTTCAGAATTGGCATGACACGAGCTTAATTTGATAATAATTAATAAAGGATCCACCTATGGCTACCCTATCTGAAGCTACATCAGCGAACGCTGCTACTCGCATCGAAGAAGATCTACTGGGTCAACGTCACGTACCGGCAGATGCCTACTACGGTATTCACACTCTGCGCGCAATCGAAAACTTCAACATTTCAAACAACACCATTTCCGATGTGCCTGAATTTGTTCGCGGTATGGTCATGACTAAAAAAGCAGCCGCTCTAGCAAACAAAGAGTTGGGTGCAATTCCAAAAGAAGTTGCGAATTACATCCTTGAAGCATGTGACCTCATTCTTGAAACTGGCAAGTGCATGGATCAGTTCCCTTCGGACGTATTCCAAGGTGGTGCTGGCACATCAGTAAACATGAATACCAACGAAGTCATTGCTAACGTTGCGCTAGAGCTGATGGGCAAAGAAAAAGGCCAATATCAGTTTATCAATCCAAACGATCACGTAAACAAGAGCCAATCAACCAACTGTGCTTACCCTACTGGTTTCCGCATTGCTGTTTTCAATAGCGTGCACAAACTGATGGACGCGATTGAGTACCTAAAAGGGGCATTCGAACTCAAAGCACAAGAGTTCAAAGGCGTGCTAAAAATGGGACGTACTCAGTTGCAAGATGCGGTTCCAATGACGGTTGGTCAAGAGTTCCACGCTTGGGCTGTAACGTTGAATGAAGAGATTCGCGCACTTGATTACACCTCAAAATTACTGCTTGAGATCAACTTGGGTGCCACGGCAATCGGTACAGGTCTAAACGCACCAACCGGTTACCAAGGTCTTGCAGTGAAACACCTTGCTGAAGTGACAGGATTGGAAGTGGTACCTGCAGAAGATTTGATTGAAGCAACTTCTGACTGTGGTGCTTATGTAATGACCCACGGCGCTCTAAAACGCCTAGCCGTGAAACTATCGAAAATCTGTAACGATTTGCGTCTGCTTTCTTCTGGTCCTCGCTCTGGTCTTAACGAGTTGAACCTACCTGAGCTACAAGCCGGTTCTTCAATTATGCCAGCGAAAGTAAACCCAGTGATTCCTGAAGTCGTCAACCAAGTGTGCTTTAAAGTACTTGGTAACGACAACACCATCTCATTTGCAGCGGAAGGCGGTCAGCTTCAGCTAAACGTGATGGAGCCAGTGATTGCTCAAAGTATGTTTGAGTCAATCTCACTGCTACACAACGCATGTGTCAATCTACGTGACAAGTGTATTGATGGTATTACCGTTAACAAAGAGATCTGTGAGAACTACGTTTACAACTCTATCGGTATCGTTACCTACCTAAACCCATACATCGGTCACCATGAAGGCGATATCGTCGGCAAGATTTGTGCGGAGACAGGAAAGAGTGTCCGCGAAGTCGTTTTAGACCGCGGATTACTCACCGCAGAAGAGCTCGATGAGATCCTTTGCGTTGAAAACTTCATGCATCCAACGTATAAAGCCAAGCGTTACGAATAACAAATATTACAAGGGTCCCGTGAGGACCCTTTTTTAACGCCCCAATTTGGGCGTATTAAGTCGACTCATGGCGTCACGACGCTTTTTTTGAACACCTTTGTTCAAACAGCTAACGCCATGAATTAAAAAATAAAATACATGAGGGTCATATTATGGTAGCAGTCGAACTGTTCGTCGTTCTGCTCTTTATCTTTTTAGGAGCGAGAATCGGAGGGATTGGAATAGGCTTTGCAGGCGGAGCGGGGGTTATCGCTTTGTCACTGGGTTTAGGTGTCCCTACCAGTCAAGCTTATATTCCAGTTGATGTTATTTTAATCATTATGTCAGTTATCACCGCGATTGCCGCAATGCAAGTGGCAGGCGGTATGGACTGGTTAGTGCAAGTGGCGGAAAATTTTCTACGCAAAAACCCAAAGCGAATTACCTTTTACGCGCCGATTGTCACTTTCCTAATGACATTAATGGCGGGGACAGGGCATACCGCATTTTCAACACTGCCGGTCATCGCTGAAGTTGCAAAAGGGCAAGGCGTTCGTCCGTCTCGTCCGCTCTCTATCGCAGTGATAGCCTCACAAATCGCGATCACTGCCTCGCCTATCTCTGCAGCGGTTGTCGCATTTGCGGCGATGCTAGCACCTGTCGGCGTAGATTATCTCACCCTACTCGCGGTGTGCATTCCAACGACGTTTATCGCTTGTATGATTGGCGCATTCGTGGCGAACTTTATGGGACGCGAACTCAAAGACGACCCTATTTATCAGCAACGATTAGAACAAGGTTTAATCAAGCTAGCCAGTGAAGAAAAGCGCGAACTGCTACCCACAGCAAAAACCGCAACCTACATCTTTCTTGCCGCTATCGGATTAGTGGTTTGCTACGCTGCGGCAATTTCGAACTCAATTGGTTTGATCGATAACCCGGCTCTTGGTCGCAACGAAGCTATCATGACGGTAATGTTAGCGGCTGCGGCGCTGATTGTGCTAATCACCAAAATTGACGCCAACCAGATCCCTGCTGCTAGCACTTTCCGCTCAGGTATGACGGCTTGTGTTTGTGTGTTAGGTGTTGCATGGCTAGGCGCGACTTTCGTTAATGCGCATGTCGATGGCATTAAAGAGTTCGCTGGAGAGCTATTGGCCGACTACCCGTGGATGCTGGCACTGGTGCTATTCTTCGCATCAATGTTACTTTACTCGCAAGGCGCAACAACCGTCGCTCTAATGCCTGCAGCATTGGCGATCGGTGTCGCACCATTAACAGCAGTCGCCTCATTTGCTGCGGTAAGCGCTCTATTTGTCCTACCGACATACCCAACACTATTAGCTGCCGTCGAGATGGATGACACAGGATCCACACGAATTGGTAAGTATGTATTCAATCACCCGTTCTTTATTCCTGGTGTTGTCACCATAAGCTCTGCTGTTGCACTGGGCTTTGCCTTCGGCGGAATGGTGATTTAACTCTGTCATATGAGTTTAAAAATGGCGCAAAGGCGCCATTTTTTATACCTGCTTGTTTTGATTTCGCCACGATATGGCACAAACTGCCTTTGAGACTGAAACTATTTACTTGTTTTCTCTGTCATATAAAGTCTATCGAAGGTTGGATTGGATAAAACTTCAACCTGTACGTAAAATACTCGCAAGTTAAATTAAGTGATATTTGTATGCGCTCAGCTTTTACCCTTCTGTTTTTATGCTTAAGTATCGTTGCAACACCCGCAATGGCACTATTTGGCAAAGAGACAAGTTCGCCCAGCTTTACCAACAATAACAACCGGTTTGTCCCCGTTGATGAGGCCTTTCCATTTAACCACTTTCAACAAGGAAACCGTGTTTTCCTTGATTGGCAGGTAAAAGCCGACTATTACCTCTACCAAGAGCGCATCTCTATCAGTGCAGAGAAAGTGACGCTTGGGCCACTCACTATGCGTGACGGCAAGCCATACCACGACGAATTCTTTGGTGATGTGCATATTTACACCAATCCGTTGTTTGTTGAAGTTCCGCTGGAGCAATACCAGTCAGGCGCCCGCTTAATCGTTCAATACCAGGGCTGTGCAAAAGCTGGTTTTTGTTATCCTCCCGAAACTCGAGTTATCGATATCGAGCCATTTTCAGCGGCTTCTGCTTCAAATCAACCGCCAACAAGCGCAACTTCGGACTCTAACTCTTCCGTCGATAAGCCGAGCACTACGCCACAATCACAAGAGAACAGCTTGGCAAGCAAGTTAGCTGACAACTGGTGGACTCCTTTACTGTTTTTGGCACTTGGAGTGGGCTTAGCATTCACGCCATGTGTGCTACCAATGTACCCAATCTTAACCAGTATCGTCTTAGGTGGCGGTAAGCTCTCTCACCGTCGAGCGCTTGGGTTATCCTTCATTTACGTACAAGGTATGGCACTCACTTATACCCTTCTAGGGCTCGTCGTTGCCTCGGCTGGAATGCAGTTCCAAGCGGCAATGCAGCATCCTTACGTATTGATCGGTCTCAGTGTGTTGTTTGTCGCTCTCGCTCTATCCATGTTTGGCGTGTACACCTTGCAACTACCCTCAAGCGTACAGACATGGCTAAATGGATTAAGTAACAAACAACAAGGTGGCAATAATGCCGGAGTGTTCGCCATGGGTGCGATTTCTGGCTTAGTGTGCTCACCTTGCACCACAGCACCACTCTCTGGTGCACTATTGTATGTGGCGCAAAGCGGTGA